>NZ_CEYOSI010000130.1:1789-9530 GCF_982879505.1 Candidatus Desulfolinea nitratireducens | reverse complement strand
CAAAAGGGGACATTTTAACTTGTCGGAAATAGGACATTACTACTTATCGCTAACACGCTAACACATTTTCTTGACACAGATATTCAACTCTGGTAGTATTGGCGGGCTAAGCGATGCGGGGTAGAGCAGTGGCAGCTCGTCGGGCTCATAACCCGGAGGTCGCAGGTTCGAGTCCTGCCCCCGCTACTCAAAAAAGCACCTGAAAAGGTGCTTTTTTCCTTTTTAGCTCCTATTTTATGAGAAATTGGCGTTTCTATGAACCTAAGCTCGTTAGGTTTTGTTAATTTAATTACAATTGCAAAGTGTATAATTCTGAAAAGTGTCTTTTATAAAATCGCTACTTTTGCCTCAAATGTTTCGAGGATGTACAAATATCAAGAAAACCACTCAAGGAATAACTAATGCCAGGAAAAATTATACTTATTGACGATGATGCCCTATTTCGGCGCAGCTTAAGTTTCCATTTAGCGCAAGCAGGTTATGATGTGCAAACAGCTGCCAGTGCTGAAGATGGTCTAATCTTCACTCGTGAAGAACCTGTTGATTTGATTTTGCTGGATATTGGGCTTCCTGGCATGGATGGATTGGAGGCATTACGCCATTTTAACGATCAGGTTGGTGTGCCAGTAATCTTTCTCACCGCCCGACGACGAGAATTGGACGAGATATTAGGCTTGGAACTGGGGGCTGATGATTACATCACCAAGCCTTTTGAGACAAGCGTTCTTTTGGCGCGGGTCAAAGCTGTGTTGCGCCGATCGCACAAAAAGCAACAAGTAATAACTACTCCTGAAGCATTTTCAGCCGGCGATATTGATATCGATCCTCGCTCCCATACAGTCAAATTGAAAGGAATACCCATAGAGCTAACACCCACTGAATTCAAATTGCTCAATACGCTCGCCCAACAGCCTGGGCATGTTTTTTCTGCGGATGATTTGTTGAGAAAAGTTTGGGGAATAGAATATGTAGGACAGCCTCAGGTGGTTTACGTTCATATTCGTGCATTGCGTACCAAACTTGAAAAAAATCCAAACAGACCTCAGCGGGTTTTGACAGTTCGGGGAGTTGGGTACAAGCTTGTACCTCAAGAGGTTTGATCATGCGCTCCTTACGAACTCGTTTACTCATCACTCACAGCCTGCCGCTTCTAATTATTATCTTTCTAACTGGTTTTGCGTTGGATTATGTAGTGGAAACGCGCATCCTGTTGCACAGTTTTGCCGATGAGTTGACCAACGAAGCGAAGATATTAGCCGAGCTAACTGCACACCAGTCAAATATCTGGGATGAAGCTCAAGAGGCACAAAACTATCTTATCAAGCTTGAACCGATCCTAAGACCCAATGTCTCCCTCTTTGATGTGCAGGGAAATTTCTTGGGCTCAACCGCGCCCTCTCTAAAACCCACTGATATATTTTTGCAAAAATTTGAAAAACTACTTTCCGAAGGTATTCTTATTCAGACAGCATATAGTCGTGATCTGGAAGCCAGCGTGGTGGATGTCTTTGTCCCTGTTCATGACGATTCTGATTCTCTTCTAGGTGTGATCCAGATGACCTATCATTTGAAAGATGTATACGGCCAGTTTATAGCACTCAGACGTGTGATTATTGGTGTTTTGACAGTCGGTATCTTTCTCGGGATAGGATTGGCGCTTTTCCTGGCTGTGAATATGAGCCGTGCATTGCGAGAAATTACAGAGTCAATTCACCAACTGGCTGCCGGAAAAGAAGTTGACTTGCCCGATGAACAAGGTCCAGAAGAAGTTCGTGATCTAATTCAAACAATAAAAGCACTTGTCACCCGTCTGCACACCCTTGAAACCACTCGCCGAAAGTTGCTCGCCAATCTGGTGCATGAGATTGGTCGTCCTTTGGGTGCGTTATTACCAGCCGTCCAGGCATTGGAAGCAGGTGCGATTGAAAACAAGGTTTTGCGTCAGGATTTATTGGCTGGGATGGAGGATGAACTTGGCATTCTTCGTCGATTACTGGACGATTTAACCGGTTTATACGATCAATCCGTAGGCTCATTTGTGCTGGAAGATCGGCTGATAGACCTAAATAAGTGGCTACCCAATCTCTTTCATACCCAACGAGAGGTCGCCCGTGCCAAAGGATTACACTGGCAGAGTAATATTTCAGATAAGTTACCCATGATGAAGATAGACCCTGAACGACTAGCGCAGGCTATTGGAAACCTTGTAAATAATGCCATTAAATTTACATCACCGGGAGGCACGATTATCGTAGGGGCTGGTGTCCAGGCTAATGAAGTCTGGATCCAAGTAGAGGATACAGGTTTTGGTATTCCAACTGAAGATCAGGGCTTTGTGTTTACCCCATTTTTTCATGGACGCAGGGAAACTCGATTTCCTCAAGGGATGGGCCTGGGATTGAGCATTGCCCATGATTTAGTAGCAGCTCATCAAGGTCGCTTAGAATTTGAAAGTGTTCCGGGAGAGGGAAGCTCCTTCACAATCTGCTTACCAATTTTATCCAAAGAGTTGATGGAGTGATAAAAAACCGTGTCGCACCCCTGCGTTCGCAGCGGAGCGGAGGGTGTGATTTAGGCTTGAGTGCCACACCCAAACAGATTCGCATCCTGAACAGGGAGATGTCTACGCCCGCGAAAATGCCTTGATTTTAGGACGCCTTATGAGGTATTCTTTGAACATCAATCTGTTGCTCTTACAAGTTGAATCCAAGTCCTAAAAATAACCTTAAGGTAAACTTTAGGTTGTTTTTAGGTTACCATAAGGACGCTTGGGAGCATATCAGGTATTCTTCTTTTCTGATGGATATTTTTTTGATAAGGTCATATGACAAGGCAGTGGAGCATTTTTTTCGCTATTGGGTTCTATCTGTCCCAGGGATAAGTATTTGACACAAGAAAACCCACTCATCCTGGTTATTCTAGCCATTCTAGTAAGAGCGCATATAGGACAAAATCCATGACTTCTGAAATTGCCCTCACTTTAGCCATCATCGCTGGCGCTTTGATCGTGTTTGGCACCGAAAAATTGCGCGTGGATGTTGTCGCCCTGCTTGTGCTCATCACCCTTGGATTGACAGGTCTGGTCGGTCCCAAGGAGGTCTTTGCAGGGTTTTCTAATTCGGCAGTCATTACCGTGTGGGCAGTATATATCGTCTCAGGGGGCTTGTTCAAGACCGGTGTTGCCGATATTCTGGGAAAGTTCATTTTGCGACTCTCTGGGAATAGTGAAATCCGCCTGATCACAGTCATCATGTTAACCTGCGGCCTGATGTCCGCTTTCATGAACAATGTTGGGGCCACCGCGATGTTGTTACCGGCTGTTGTTAGCGTGGCGAAGCAGACCAAAATTCCGGTCTCAAAGCTCTTGATCCCGCTTTCGTTCTCATCCCTGTTGGGGGGCACAATCACCCTGATCGGCACCCCTGCCAATATTCTGGCAACCAGCATCTTGGCTGAAAAAGGCCTGCCTACCTTTGGTTTCTTTGATTTTATGCCTATTGGAGTGGTTGTTTTAGCCACGGGTGTTCTCTATATGATTGTCATTGGAAGACACGTTCTTCCAGTCCGACAACCACCAGGTGATGCCCAGGTAAAAGGGGAGTTGCGCAAATATATTGGTGAAGTGCGCGTCTTACCGGATGGAAAACTGGCCGGCTGTACCTTGCTGGAATCTAAATTGGGCGCGGATTTCGACTTGACGGTCATTGCTATGGTGCGGGGCAGTAAAACCATCACGAAATTGGAGCGCGATACGCTTATCCAACCGGATGATATTCTATTGATCGAAGGTTCCACCGAAAACCTATTGCGCGCAAGAAAAGAATTAGGGCTGGAAATTGCTAATATAAACAAAGAACATGCTGAGTTGGACAAACTTAGCGAAATAGAGATTGGCATTGTGGAAGCAACTCTGGCACCGCGTTCATCTGTGGAAAATCGCAGTCTGCGTTCGTTGAATTTACGCGAGCGCTACGGTTTTACGGCACTAGCGATTCGACGGCAAGGCAAGATTATCACTGAACGTTTGAGTGATTTAGATTTGAAATTTGGCGACGACTTAATACTCCAGGGTCCGCGCCGCCGCGCATCTGCTTTGCAATCGAAGAACGATTTTTTGGTCTTAGAGCCGCTCAATATCCCTGAAGACCGTCGCCGCAAGATGCCCATCGCAGTTGGATTGATGCTGCTCGTAATTGGCTTGGTCTTATTTGCAGGCATAGACATCTCTCTTGCAATGGTGATGGGTGCGGTTGGGATGGTTATTTCCCGCTGCCTGAGCATGGACGAGGCCTACGCCAGCATCGACTGGCGTACGGTTTTTCTGGTGGCGGGTATGTTGCCTTTGGGGGCAGCTATGGAAACCACCGGAACAGCCCAATACATCGCCGACCTGATGTTGAACACCATTGGCAGCATGGGTCCGCTGGCAGCCTTGGCTGGGATATATTTGCTGGCTGCTTTAATCACCCAACCCATGTCCAATGCCGCGGCGATAGTGCTGGTGGTTCCAATCGCGCTGGATACGGCCATGAGCCTGGGTGTCAATCACCTGACATTTACCCTGGCTGTCGTCATCGGGGCGGCAACCAGTTTCCTGACGCCAGTGGGTCATAAGGCCAACGTTTTGGTTTTCGGCCCTGGAGGTTATAAATTCTTCGATTATGCCCGGGTGGGTGCATTACTGACTCTTTTCCTGTTCATCGTCACCATGATTTCTTTACCGATTTTCTTCCCGCTTTTTCCCTGACCTATGAACCGACTTATTTCCGTATCCACATTAGATGATATTGCGCCAGAATACCAAAACACCCCAATTGGGCTTATGTTGGAATACCATAATCTTAATCGTCCTCTCGACATTTACACGCAAGCGCATCTGTTGATTGGCATGTGTATGGATAACCGCAAACGATTGCGAATACCCGACAATTTTGCTTATATCATTCGTTCGGGTGGAGGTAATCTGAGCCAGAGTGAATTTAAGGTTTCTTATGCTATCGCTGTCGGCGGAGTGAGTTCAATCGCGCTCGTCGGACATAATAATTGCGGCATGGTTGGTTTGGCTGCTAAGAAAGAAAAATTTATAAGCGGGCTTGTAAAGAAAACTGGGTGGGAAAAAGGCAGGGCAGAAGAACATTTCATGCGCTTTGCACCCAGTTTTGAAATCAGAAATGAGATTGACTTTGTTTTGAGCGAAGCAAAGCGCTTACGTTTGCTCTATCCAGGCATTCAGGTGGCACCCATATTATATAGGGTGGAAGACAATCTGCTTTATATGGTTCGTGAACAGGAGAAAAGTTAAATGGAATGGCTGACAAATCCCGAAATCTGGATAGGGCTTATCACGCTCACTGTTCTGGAAATTGTTTTAGGCATTGATAATGTGGTTTTTATCAGTATCTTGGCGGAAAAACTGCCTGAAAATCAGCAAGCAAGAGCAAGACAAGTCGGTCTCTCTCTTGCTTTGATAACGCGTATCGCGTTACTTCTTTCTTTAGCCTGGATTATTGGGCTGACCGCACCCATCTTCACCATCTTCGGGAGAGCCGTATCGGGTCGTGATTTTATTTTGATTGGAGGCGGTTTATTCTTACTGGCGAAGAGCACACGTGAAATCCACGACAAACTGGAGGGCGCGGAGGGTCACGCCAATAAACGGATTTCGCCATCTTTTGGCAGTGTCATTATCCAAATCCTTCTACTGGATATTGTCTTTTCACTTGACTCCGTCATCACCGCAGTTGGCATGGTAGAAGAGATTGGGGTGATGATCGCTGCTGTAGTAGTTGCTGTGATCATTATGCTTGTTTCAGCAGAAGCGATTAGTAATTTTGTGAACCGACGACCAACAATAAAAATTCTGGCTCTCAGCTTTCTCTTGCTAATCGGCATGGCATTAATTATGGAGGGGCTGCACCAGCCTATCTCTAAAGGCTATATTTATTTTGCGATGGGTTTTTCCATCTTCGTGGAAATGATCAATCTGCGTGTCAGTGCAAAAAAAGCAGCCAACCCTATCAAACTAAGACAAACTTACTCCACTGAAAAGATTTCTGGAGAACCCAAGTGAATGCTATTTTGATAGATTCTCCGACAACTCTCTTATCCCCGCCCATAATCCCTGGCGATAATCAGGCTGGCGACTGGCTTTCCTTGCCCAACCCTGACCCAATCACGGATTATATAACCGCTTCTTTCTTGGAAGAGGAAGTTGCCTCCCAAAGTTGGCAGGTAGCCCGTTTTTCCCGCTCTGCGTATGTATACCGTGAAAGAGTAACTGACTGGAAAATTGTCGCCAAATTTCATGCGCCCAAAAAGGATAAAGATGCCAACCGGCACGCAGAGCGTGAGCATCGACTAACGCAGCAAGTCTGGGAAAATTTAGGATTTAATCTTGAGTTCCGATCTGTTCAACCGCTGGGGTTATGGAAAGGCATTTTATTTTTAGAATTTGTAGAGGGTCTTACACTGGAAGACAAAATAGCTGTTCGGCGTAGCCAACCTGGCGAATTGCTTCGTGTTATCGAAGCTACAGCCGTTTTTTTTGCGAAACTGCATGGGAACGAAAGCAAGCCTAAATCTACGTCTGATTTCGGACAAGCGGCAGATTACGCATATGAACTGGTCGATAATCTGACAAAACAGGGTGTACTCCAAAATTGTCCCAGCGTCCAAAGTGGATTAGGGGATCTCATAGAAAAGTGGGTCACGGATCCCATAATGTGGGATTACCAACCAACCCAAAATCATGGGGACGCGACTACATCCAATTTTATTTTCCCCCCCGAAGGTGGTGTTGTAGCCATTGATTGGGAACGTAGTGAAAGAGCAGACCCGGCAGCCGATTTGGGACGCCTGATGGCTGACGTAACTCATAGCGTCATTCAATATGGAGGCAATTTTACCGAGGGCGTGGATATTTCCAATGCTTTGGCTGCCGCGTATTGCAATCAGATGTCTTCGAACTGGGATACAGTGAGCTTTGCGTATCGAGCCAGGTTTTACCAGGCCATCGGCACACTGCGAATTGCCCGCAATAGGTTGCTATCACGCCAGGACAAGTTGGCTTTGGTCTTGCAGGCTTTTGCTTTACTTTCTAAGTAGGTTGATGTTATCTGTAATGGTTTTTATCGGTGTATTAATCTTGGCAAATGGTTTTTTCGTTGCGATGGAAATGGCGTTGGTAACTGCACGCGGAACACGTCTTGAAATAATGGCAGAAGATGGTGATGACAGGGCCACTCAAGTATTGGCTATCCAAGATCAACCAGGAGATTTTCTGGCTACCGTGCAAATTGGTATTACTCTGGTGGGAACAGCTGCTTCAGCCGTTGGTGGAGCCAGGTTAGTTCAGATGCTCTCCCCATTGATCGCCCGAGTTCAAGAACTAGCACCATACTCAGATAGCTTGGCATTGGGATTAGTGATCATCTCTATTACCTTTTTAACCCTTGTTTTTGGCGAATTAGTGCCCAAACACCTGGCCTTGCGAAATGCAGAAGCTATTGCGATGGCAATTACCACTCCCCTTAAAATTCTTTCTCGTCTCACCCATCTACCCATGCGCATGCTTTCTTTCTCAAGTGAGGCAGTATTAAAACTCATCGGTAGCACTGACATACAAAATCCGTCTACCAGCTCAGAAGAAATCGAACTACTTGCAAAGCAAGGAGTCGCAGAGGGCGTAATTCACTCAACAGAAGAGAGGTTGATTAATAGTATCTTTCATTACACTACAAGT
>NZ_CEYOSI010000130.1:0-1779 GCF_982879505.1 Candidatus Desulfolinea nitratireducens | reverse complement strand
AGTCGCTTATATGATGTAATGACGCCTCGGACGGCAATCGTTGCATTTGAAGAAAAAATATCTACGCATGTTGCTCTTGAAGTTGCCAAGCGTATTGGTTATTCTCGTTTCCCTGTTTACCGGGATAATATTGATCAGGTCATTGGTTTTGTACATATTAAAGATATAATATTAAAAAGTGATAATGTTAATCTTGGTCAATATTATCGCCCAATTCATTTCATCCCCAGCAATTCCTCACTTCCTGGAGCCTTTGAAATCCTGACAGAAACAGGTAGCCAAATAGCGATAGTGGTAGATGAATTTGGAGGGACACATGGATTGCTAACTCTTGAAGACCTGCTAGAAGAAATCGTCGGGGAGATCGAAGACGAACATAGCCCTGTTTCTCACTCTTCTGTGCAAGAGTCTGAAGGTGAATGGCTCGTACCTGGTCAGACCTCGATTCTTGAAATTAGCGATTTGATAAAGGTTAAATTCCACTCAAAAGGACAATACAAAACGATTGCCGGATTTATTATGAAAGAATTGGGTTTCATACCGGTTGAAGGGGATCAGATTCAAAGATCCGGTTATACATTTATAGTTCGAAAACGTGAAAATCTGCGCATCGCCGAGGTTGAAATAAAAAAAGCCACCTTGGTTGATGGCACAGCAAAATAAAAAGGATCAAATTATGATCGAATTCGAACATACCATCTTTATCATTTTATTACTGAGTGGAATTCTCAACGCCAAACCCCCGCGACAACGATGGGCTACATTGGTAATTCTAGTTGGCGTTCTGCTTGTATTCTTGCCACCGGCTCGTCAGATATCCATACCCTGGGAGATAATTTTGGGGATTGTTATTCCATTGCTCTTATGGCAAAACATCCGCAGGATTATCAACTCGAATTGGCGAGGTTGGGGCAGTACTATCTTTTGGGGGATTACAGTGCTGATCTTTAGTTTTGCCCTTTGGCTTGTCGGTGTCTTAAACTGGTCTGGTGCTTTTCTTTTTGGCATAATTATCGCCAGCATGATCTGGAGAGCTGGCGAACCTGAGGCTGGGGCGAGCTATTTGAGCCAGATGGGAACGCTGACGCTGATCTTTTTGCTAACAGAGGCGGAGGCAGCCATCCAATCTCCCAATTATTATCTTGGAGGGGTATTCAGCGGTGCATTTATCGGAGTTGGGACCGCTTTATTCAGTGTATATCTGCTCCGAATGATTTCGCCCCAACTTCACCCCTGGATCAGTATCGGGCAGGTTTATATAGCTTACTGGTTCTCGTATTTCATTGGGGTATCAGCGGTAACGGCAGCCTTGATTAGCGTAATGGTTTTTGTATGGCTAAATCAAAATCGCCAATTAGCCTATCGTGTAAAAAAACTACCGGCTCCATTGAACTCCTGGACCGGCTTCAGCTTTGTTCTGGGATTATTCCTGTTGTTAGGTTGGCAAGCCCACCAACCTGTATCAACGCTTTTATTTATTGAGGTAATCGCAGGAACCTTCCTTGGATTGATCATCACCTGGTTAGGACGTAAGTGGAATATAGCCGCTTTTCATAAGGAGCAGGCTTATTGGATGGCGGGAGCACGAATCGCCTTATTATTATTTCCATCACTAGTGCTCTGGCCCCGCGATACTTTGCACAATCCTGCTCAACTTACAGTAGCAATAGGTATTGCGATTTTCGTGATTGGATTTTCACATGTGGGACTTTCCTATTATTTTCCTCAGGGGGCATACTCAAAGAATATATCCTAATAATTACAACTATTAATGCATTA
>NZ_CEYOSI010000129.1:0-9611 GCF_982879505.1 Candidatus Desulfolinea nitratireducens | reverse complement strand
AAACTCAACTGATTAACCTGATAATTGTCCGGATGGAGTTTTTAAACCCTACGGGCGTTGAATGGAGTTCTGTTATTTTTCTAACGAACAAAGTCATTATAAACAAAATCTATGAAACGGTATTGATAGTCTTTGTTACCGAGGTAACTTAATTGTGTCGCGCCATACCCATTAATGATTTCTTCTGCTTCGTCTGGTTCTATTCCTACCCAGCCTGCGGCTGCATTTGCAGATATGATATTGCATACAGGGTCAACATCTTGGAAATTGCCAGCATAAGCTATGCAAATTGCTTGAATAACAGACCATGAATTTGCATAATCTTTTCGCCCGTTTTTGTGCGGTCCTGCTAGATTTACTATGCTATGAAAATGACCACTATCAATAGATAAAGTCATCTCGCCATAAATATTTTCACTTAACAACTCAGGCATGTTGCGCCTGTTAATCAATATAATATTTTGATTTCTTGGACGATGGAAAGCCATGTCAATGTCATTGTGACGAATACCACCCCGACTTTCAAATATCGAAACTGCGCGGAGTGCAACGTCAGTAATGTTTTGTGTGTCGGTTTCTGTTACTTCGAGAGATTTTTGTGGTCTGAAAATAAAAATGAAGGGTTTGCTATCTTCAACTTTTATTTCTTTTTCGGACTGTAATCCTTCTTGATTCAACTGTGTAAGATAACTCAGGAATGCTTGAGTATATTTATCTTGTACGGGCGTGCTAACGAAATTAGGCGTTGAGATAATCTGGGTAGGAGAAGGTGTTTGCGAAGCCACAATTAATAAAATAAAAATAATTCCTAGCCCAAGAAAAATAGATAAATTTTTGTAGGTGAATTTCATCTTGACTTCTTTGTCTGTTGCAGAAATGCCAGCCGCCATCGCGGTAGGTCTGCCAGTTACCCGACAGGCCCCGCACAGATCCCGGCGTGCGGAACTACCGCACCGGGCTCTTCAAAGATACTCGCATCCGCAAGGCATTAAGCCAGACCAGGAACAAACATCTTTCTTTCACGTCTGGGGCGGTTTACGATATGGGGTTTCAAAACGCCGAATTGGGCCAAGAGTTGATTGAACCCATCCCAATTATAGCTCTTTCGTTGGCTGCGTTGATTTAGATACTTCCACATAAACTTGGTGGCCAGATAATGGAACAGAGCCAGACTTGGCAGGTTTCCATGAACACCAAAGTAATTGAAGTATCCGCGCAGTTTCGCATTGAGAGCTTTGAACAAATCAGGTAAATGGCGATGCCGGTTCTCTTTACACCAGAGCTTGAAACGCATCAGAGAATTTCGCAGGCTTTTGCGGGCAGTGCGCTTGTTGACATGCGGCTTACCCGACCGGTCTTTACCCCAGCGAAACTCAAATCCAAGAAAGTTGAAACTGGCACTGCCCAACGCACTATTAGCGCTGAAGGGAATAATCTGCGTTTTCTCCGCAGACAGCTCTAGCTTGAACTTCCCCAGACGTTTACCCAGTGCTTCATAGAAACGCCGGGCATCTTCTTCCTTCTCGAAGGCGCAGACGAAATCATCTGCAAATCGTATCAGACACGCTTCTCCGCCACAGTGCGGGATAACCACTTTCTGAAACCACAAATCAAGCGCAAAGTGCAGGTAGACATTGGCGAGGATGGGCGAAATTATCCCCGTGGGGTTTAAAAACCTCGTCCGAAGTATTTTACTCTAGAAAAACAGCAACTTCCCTTGTGCTGGCTGCAAAAGCTTCTGTGCAAATATGCCCGTACCCTTTAAAAACCTCATCCGTGTTTTTTCCCCTATAAATACAGTAATATTAAGTCTTCGATAATACATCATTCTGATTTTTCGAGGAAATTACATGGTCTGGTTTATCCTGCGACACCTGTTTTCATCACTTTTATCGATTTTCAGCCTCTCCCGATTATCTGACCCAGAAAAAGACCTTGAAATCCTGGTGCTCCGTCATCAATTGGCTATCTTGCAGCGTAAACTCAAGCACCCAATCAAACCAACTCGCATTGAGAAAATGACTTTAGCTGTTCTTGTAGTCAAGCTAAAACATTTCTCGCATAAATCCACCAACCATTTTTGTGACCTCATTCTGATCTTTCAGCCTGAGACGATCTTTCGCTGGCATCGAGATTTGGTTCGCCGGAAGTGGACGTTCTCAATCAAAGGAATTGGTGGGAGACCTTCCCTTTCCAAGGATACCAATGATCTCATTCTCCGTTTGGCTCAGGAAAACCCTCGCTGGGGTTATGGAAAGATCCAGGGTGAACTGATCAAGTTAGATATTATAGTGTCTCAATCGACCATCCGAAGCATTCTCCGCCGTCATGGCCTTTTGCCAGCTCCTGTGCGTAGCGGTTCGATCGGCTGGAAGCACCTCATGGCACATTACAAAGACCAGATTTTAGCCTGCGATTTCTTTACTGTAGAGACAATTTGGCTCAAAACGATCTATGTGCTGTTCTTTATAGAATTGGGCACCAGACGCGTCCACTTTGCCGGGATCACTACCAATCCCAACCAAGTTTGGGTCACTCAACAGGCCAGGCAACTGGTTTGGAAACTTCGCGAGCAATATCTTTCTCTTCGTTTCCTGATCCATGACAATGACACTAAATTCTCCCAATCCTTTGATGTTGTCTTTCAGTCCGTGGGGTTCCATGTTATTCACACCCCCTACTCTGCACCGAATGCCAATGCCTTTGCTGAACGCTGGGTTCGCTCAGTCAGGGACGAATGTCTGGACCATATCCTTATCTTGAGTGCGCTTCATCTAAGACGTGTCCTGCTCGAATATATTGATGGCTACTACAATATTGCTCGCCCCCATCAGGGGATTGGGCAGCAGACCCCTATCCCCCAAGCAAGACCTGCAAGTGGAACCATACAGTGTAGAAATGTCCTGGGTGGCATCATCCACGATTACTATCGTGCCCCCACTCCCCTTGCTCTTTCCACTACTTGAGTTTCCCAGCTCGTTACCCCCAACCTTCTTTTGTGTTTTGGTGCGTCTCGTTGCTAATCTGAGCGTTCTTTTTCAGTTGAATTCCCTCAATTCACCGTTTTCGAAAACCCTTCTTGGTCTCAAGGATGGTCGGTTTGCCACCTTTTTAGCCCTGTTTTCTGTCGGTTGAGGTTTTTGCACGGTACGGGCTTTTCCTATCCTGCTCCTTGCCTTTATAATTGAACAAATGTTCGCTCATCTTACCGCCCATTCCGCTTACTCCTTGCAAGAAGGACTTGCGACACCGACAGAACTGGCTCAGGCAGCCAAAGCACAAGGGATGCCTGCGCTGGGAATGACAGACCACAACCTGCTCACCGGTGCTGTTGAGTTCGTACATGCCTGCAAGAAAGCCGAAATCCAGCCCCTCCTCGGCCTAGAGATTGACCTGAGTACAGGCAGGTTGCCCCTGCTTGCAACTAGTCAGGAGGGTTGGGCGAACCTGTGCCGACTGAGCAGCGCCCTGGCACTTCAGGATGATCCAGAAGAACCTTGCTCGCTCGATCTGCTGGTATCTTTGTCCAATGACCTGATCGCCATCGGCAGCGCAGGTGGGAAAGAAGAAGCCAGACAATTTGAAACGCTCAAGGATATTTTCAGCAACCGCCTTTATCTGAGCTTGCAAGACCCAAGGGTTGGACTACCCCTCTCCAGCTTCGCACGCAGCCTGGGTGTGCAAATGGTCGTCACGCACCCGATCTATTATCTAAAACCCGAACAGGCAAGCCTGCAACGCACGCTGACAGCAATACGACTAAATCAACCGCTCAACACACTATCCGATGAAGACCTCGCCCCCGCAGGCGCGTATTTTCTCAGTCAGGGTGAAATGCTCAGGCGTTTTCATGGCTTTCAATCCGCGCTGAAGCAAACGCAGGAAATCGCTGAACGCTGCACCTTCGACCTGTCTCTGGGTGAACCCAATATGCCCCAGGTTCCGATCCCAAATGGGCTCACCCCAAGTCAGTATCTCCGTCAAAAAGCCGAATCCGGCGCAAAAAAGCGTTACGGGAAGATCACGCCGGACATCCAGGCACGTCTGGATCATGAACTCGAGACCATTGCAACAATGGGCTACGAACCGATCTTCCTGATCGTGGAAGACGTACTCAACTTCGCCCGTGAGACGGGCGTGCCTTATTCATCGCGTGGTTCGGCGGCTTCATCGCTGGTAGCGCACTGTTTGGGAATCACCAGCCCGGATCCATTACGCCTGAACCTGTATTTCGAGCGCTTTCTCAACCCTGCTCGCCAGACCCCGCCGGACATCGACACCGATCTGTGCTCTGTTAGACGCGACAGTGTCATCCGACATGTCTTTGAAAAATATGGCGAGGAGCAGGTGGCGATGGTGGGGACGATCAACCGCTTCCGCTCACGCTCGGCGTTGGGCGAAGTTGCCAAAGCCTATGGCTTAGCGCCCAAGCAGGTACGCGCAATGGCGGAAAAACTTCCGCACTCCTTCTGGGCACGCAGCCAGGAAAGAGATGAAGACGGGCAGCCTGTCTCGCCTTTTAATTTTCTACGCGAGTTATATCCGGGTGAGAAGTACAAACAGATCTTTGATGATGCCGAAGCGATCCTGAAATTGCCCCGTCACCTATCCATGCATCCGGGTGGACTGGTGGTAGCGCCGGGACCAGTAACTGATTTGGTGCCTGTGATGCGTTCAGGAGGCAAGGGCGTCATCATCACGCAATTAGACCTGGATGCGGTAGAAGAATTTGGACTGGTCAAGATCGACCTGTTGGGTATTCGCGGTTTGAGCGTGCTGGGCGATGTAGCGGAGTTCATCCAGCAAGACCAACCGGAGCGTTACCCCTCTTCCCTGTCTGTGCTGGATTCAACACCTGTGGATGACAAGCAGGTTTCCGACTTAATCGAGCAAGGCAAGACGATTGGCTGCTTCCAGATCGAGAGTCCTGGGATGCGTGCCACATTACGGGAGATCCATGCCAAGAGCACCGATGACATTATGGCAGCCCTGGCGCTCTACCGCCCCGGACCGCTAACAGGTGGACTGAAAGATGCCTTTGTACGGCGTTTCAAAGGAGAGGAGGAAATACACCATCTGCATCCGTCACTTGCGCCTCTGTTGGATGAGACCTTTGGGGTAATCCTCTATCAGGAGCAAGTCCTGCGGATTGCCCATGAGTTGGCAGGCTTTAGCCTTGCCGAAGCCGACCTACTGCGACGCGCAATGAGCCACTTCGATCCCGGCAAACGCATGCAGGAATTGCAGCGCAAATTCGTTTCAGAAGCAGAAGCACGCAGCGGTATTCTACAGGAAACGGGCGAACGGGTCTGGGAAATGATGGCCGCCTTTGCGGGTTACGGCTTCCCCAAAGCCCATGCCGCTTCCTATGCCCAGATCGCCTGGCGCTCTGCCTGGGCAAAAGTGCATTTTCCCGCTGAGTTCATGGCGGCGGTGCTGGCAAATTGGGGCGGCTATTACAGCCAGCGGGTTTACCTGAGCGAGGCGCGTCAATTGGGGCTGACGGTGCGAGCGCCGCACATCAATCATTCATTACGTAATTTCGCGGTTGCATCTGTATCAGGAGAAAAGCAGCTTTTCATGGGCTTGGGGCAGATCAAGCATCTGACAAGGAGGACGATTGAGAAGATCATCTATTTGCGCCCTTATCGTTCTTTAGATGACTTTCTGACCCGTGTTGATCCGCGCTCGCAGGAAGCGGAAAATCTGGTGAAAGTTGGCGCGTTGGATGGATTGGGTAGTATTCCTGCACTTTTACAACGCTTGAAAGGCGGTTGGCAAGCCGGACAGATGAGCCTCTTTGCGATAAATGAAGATGTAAAAGAAGATTGGTCTCTGGAAGAAAGGATGGTTGTCCAACAGGAAATCCTTGGGGTTAGCCTGGCAGCGCACCCGCTGGAACTTGTGGCCGATCAGATCGAGAAAGCCGGTGCTGTTGCGATTGTAGACGCGGTTGAGCGGATCAGTCAGCGTGTGACGGTGGCCGGAGTACGCCAGGCATCCAGACGCAGCCGCACGGCCAAAGGGGAAACGATGCTCTTTTTGACTCTGGAAGACTTATCGGGTACGCTGGACGTGATCGTCTTCCCTGATCTGTACAAACAGGTAAAGCAAATTGCGATATCCAATCATCCAATGCTAATCACAGGCGTTCTCGAAATCGACAGAGGGCGCGAAGAGCCATCCCTGAAAGCAGAAAAGATCGAGCGCGTATTGAGATGAGAATATGAGGAAGGCAGGTAGCAAATGACGGTTATGTTGAGCACTTGTGCTGATTTTGTAGAGCGTGTTGAAGAATTCGGTTTCATGTCCCTGTCGCCGATTGTTCCGGGGTTTCCTTCCCTGGGCGATGAGACGCCGGAAAATCTCTGGCATATAGGTCTCGATACCGATCCCTGGCGTTGGAAAGATCGTGCCGCTGAGGAGAAACGCCTGGCTTATGGCTGCATTTTGGGCGGTCATAAGGGTTTTGTTACGCAGCGCATGTACCCGATCTTCTATGCTGCCTTTCACCCAATGCTGGTCATGCCTGAGCGAGGGATAAATGGAACGTTTAAGCAAAGCACCTGGCAGCTTTGGCAACTATTTGAAGAAAGAGGCACGCTTACCACAGGGCAAATTCGCAAAGCCCTGGGCGTTAGCCGCAAGCGTGGCGCGAGCGCGGTAGATACTGCCATTCGGCAATTGCAAGCCGAGTACTACATTACCGTGGATGGCAGCGAGCGTAAGATCAATGCCAAAGGGGAATTCTACGGTTGGGCTGTCAATCGCTACCGTCGGGTAGCGGATTGGGCTCCGGAAGGATGGCTGGACGAGGCTAAGGAATGGTCTGTAGAGGAAGCAAGGGCGTTGATCCTGGATGACGGGGCGGCAATGTCAAATAGAGTCGATCGTCAGGAGTTAGCTAAGAAACTTGGTTGGTGACAAAGTATCACACGAGTCTGATTCATCTTAGAGTGGGCGGCATTCAATTATCATTTTGAGCTAATCGTTTTTCGATTTCTTTAGAAGTCTTTGTGATCGACAAGCCGCCAAGTGCCGTGCAGCGTAAAGCTGAGGGGAGCATCTTGCCAACTTCGTCCATGGTTTGAATCACTTCATCGAGAGGAATGACCGGGTCATAATCGGCTAAGGCCATATTGGCACAAGCCAGGGCATTGCTGGCAGCCATTACGTTTTTGCCTAAGCAGGGCACTTCCACTCGGTTAGCGACCGGGTCACAGATCATCCCAAGTATATTTTGGAGCGCCATAGAGGCCGCATTGACAGCTTGTTCGGTTGATCCGCCCGCTAGAGTAACCAGCGCTGCGGCTGCCATTCCTGAGCCAGATCCGCATTCAGCCTGGCATCCACCGACCTCGGCAGCAAAAGTCGCATGAGCAGCGATAAATATGCCAATGACGCCTCCTGCAAGCATGGCTTTCGTTACATCATCCTGTGAAAGATCCAAAGCGCTAGCAGCCCCAATCACCGCGCCGGGTAACCCTCCGCAAGCCCCGGCCGTCGGTGCTGCAACGATCAAACCCATCGCACTCTTCGATTCCATCAAGGCGGTGGTGTACATAATGATCTGATTCAACACACCGCCGTCGATTAAATGACGATTTTCCATCTGAGCCTGAAATTTACCGGATTGATAACCAAGAATCCGGCCGGTATATTCTGTGCCAGCGAGACCTGCATGAATAGCATTCTGCATAATGACGGTAATCTCTGCCATCTTTTGCATTACTTGATCATTGGTGATAGCCCCTCTTGAGCGCTCATAATGAATCGCCAACTCCCATAACTTGAGATTTTTATCGTTGTTATACGACAACATCTCCGCACAGGTGATAAACGGGACTTTAATATTCTGGAATGACAAAATCGGGAGTACTGGCGCGATTTCTTTAATGGCTTGGATATCGAATTTGGCGCGCAATTCAGAGAGAGTTTCCTGATCAAAAAATCCCTGAGACTTGATCTCAACAAGCTGAGTAGCCTCATCACGCAAGATGTGAATTTCATCAGCCGAGATATTCTCATGCAAGTAGGCCAGCAACCGATCCTTATCAGAGGCGAAATAAATAAGGGTTTCGTAGTAGTCGCCCGCCATTGAAACTTTGACACCATCAATCTCAATCACTTCGATAATGCCACCCCCGGTGGAGATAGCCGTTACTGTATGCGTTTCTTTGGCATTGGAGACCGTCATTTTGTATGTGTTCGGATGTTCGGCGTCTATGGGGGTAATTTCGGTTTTTACGTTAATACCCGCTTCTTGAATCGCCCTTGGCGAATCCGCCAACCGTTCATCCGTAGCATCCCACCCCAAGAGACCGCCAAATAACCCCATATCCGAGCCTTGACTTTCATGTGTGGTTGCCAGCGAGCCGTCCGGATCAAATTCGATGAGTACAGCTTTGATTTCCCCATCCATTAAGTCTCGGACCATCTTGCCAATCCGTACAGCGGCAGCACAATGAGAACTGGAAGGCCCACGCATGACCGGGCCGATCACATCGTTGAAAATACTTGGGTAGGTTTGGGATGAGTTTCTCAAAGCAGATTTCCTTTCTTTACACTTCTTGGATTAAAACAACCATGTACCGAGTTACTTTTGGAAAACACAATTTTCGGGCTATCGAGTTATCCACTAATCTTAAGATACCGGCTCTATTCAGCCTCTCGATAAATATTTCTGAATATGGTCCCAATGAATTCCAAATGAAACCAAAAACATCAATATGCTCACGAAAAGCAGAACGATTGGCTGAAATATATAGCCTGATACTAACCCGATAACAAGAAAGTATCCATGAAACCCAAATGGAACCCAAAAAGCTAAAGAAGAATGCTCAGTTCTCTGGCGAATGGCATCTCGTCTTGCAATTAAGATACCCAAGGAAATTAAAACAACAGTCGTGGTTGCTACCCAATCGAATTCTCTTGGAACAATCTCAGTTATAAATAGATTGGTACTTAATACCCCAACAACACCTAAACCCATTGCCATAAGAGGGGCCAACCATACCTTGATTGGGCCCTTTAGTTGGTCAAATACTCGGAAGAAAAAGGAAAACGAAAAGATTACCCAAAACCAAGCCCAGAAATTCTCGAAAGGAACACCATAATATTCGTTCGCTAAACCTGAACCCCAATCCCACATCCCTAAACGGATAGCAAGAGCATCCATTGCCAAATCAATATTTAACGCTAGCAGGCCATCCAGAAAGGGGCGAAGGTACCAAGGCAACTTTGTGCTGTTTGAAAATAACATCGCGCTATAGAGAATAATGCCCCACCCGACCCCAATCACAACGGGGACTGTATCTACCAGAACGATAAACCGACCATAGGAGTAAGCATCAAGTTGAACAATCGTTGCCCACTCCAGCAAAACCCCAAAAGCAACTCCTGCCAGAAGCCTTAGAACTGCTTGAAGACCTTCGTTTATCGCGTGTCGGAGACACAAGATGAACAAGCTAAAAAGCAAGATTTCAAATATCGTGAAATAGATGTTCATAATAGTCGGAGATGCTTCCTTCCTCTTTTTATTACACGTAATGCCAGTATTCAACTACACTTAATTACGAAATCTAGTGTTGAGCAAGCTATTCTTTCGGGCG
>NZ_CEYOSI010000128.1:0-9649 GCF_982879505.1 Candidatus Desulfolinea nitratireducens | reverse complement strand
CCTCCAAACAGCGATGACCTGGAAGACCAGGAAATAATATTGCTTAATCAAGATGGGTTGGAGCAAGCCTTGAAAGCAGGCGAATTCAAGATCTTGGCCTGGACAACTGTTGTAGCATTGTCTTTGGGTTATTTGGCTGAGTAAAATATTCCGTAAGGCTAAAAAATAATTATGTCACACCAGAAACTAAACTAGTAAATTAGTCAACTAAAGATTAACTAAAAAAAACTGGAATAGAAATATCAGTAAACGCAATCCCTTTACCGAAAAAGAAACAAATTGCGCTCGTGGCGCATGACCACAAAAAGAAGGATTTGCTCGAATGGTGTCTTTTTAATAAGTCGACATTAGCGCGACATCACCTTTATGCAACGGGAACAACAGGAAGCTTTTTAGAAGAAAAATTGGATTTGCCAATCACAAAACTAAAAAGCGGCCCACTAGGCGGCGACCAGCAGATCGGTGCGAAAATTGCGGAAGGGGAAATTGAGATGCTGATCTTTTTTTTGGATCCGCTCTAACCCCAACCCCATGACCCTGATGTGAAGGCTCTCTTACGTATCGCACAGGTATGGAATATTCCCGTTGCGAATAATCGCTCTTCTGCTGATTTCATGATCTCTTCGCCTCTAATGCAAGAAATATATGCCCGAAAAGTTTCAGTCTACGAACGAGGATTGAAAGATTTAGAAATTGAAAAAGATAAAAACGAAAAGATTAAACCAAATTAGCAATAGTAGACCGGAATGCATTCCAGATCCCGAATCCTTTTCGAAAATTATGCGGGTTGCTTTGGATTAATTCCAAAAATGGTTATAATAGCCTCCACACGAATTGAGGTATATCATGCGAAAAACATTTGAACACGAAATCCAAAAACTAAAAGATGGGATTCTTGAAATGGGGAGTATGGTTGAGCAGGCAATTCTGGGCTCTGTTGAAACGCTAAAAGAAAGAGATATCCCCCGCTCACATGCCATTTATGATAATGATGAGTTGATCAATGAAAAGCGCTTCGAGATTGAGAACGCGGTCATGATCGCCATCGCTACCCAACAGCCGATGGCCCATGACCTGCGCCTCCTCGCATCGATCCTTGAAGTGGCAGGTGAACTGGAGCGTATGGGAGATTACGCAAAGGGGATTGCCAAGATTAATATTCTTATTGGTGAGCAACCTTTACTAAAACCCCTTGTTGATTTACCCATCATGGCTGAAAAATGTGCCTCCATGCTTCATCGCGCGTTAACGGCTTTCACGACAGAAGATTTGGATGCTGCACGCGCTATCCCCGCTGAAGATGATGAGGTCGATGCGCTCTACACAAAAATATACGAAGATTTGATTGCTTTTGTGATCAAAGATCCCAAAGCTCCAAAAATTTTGGATCGTGCAAACAGGCTGCTTTGGGCAGCGCATAATCTGGAGCGTGTTGCTGATAGGGTTACAAATATATGTGAGCGAACGATCTTTATTGCCACAGGGTCAATGGAAGAAATCGATATTAGCGACGACGAAACCTCACTTCCTCAGTGATAAATAATCATAAAACTGTGCTTTTTCTGTGCACCGGTAATTCCTGTCGTTCACAGATGGCAGAAGCTATTATAAACGCCCGCCTTGGAGATCAATGGCGGGCGTTTAGCGCAGGGACACAACCATCAGGGTATATACACCCTTTGGCGCTCAGGGCGCTGGCCGAGATTGGTATTAAGCATGAGGGAGTTTCGAAAACTGCAGATAAATACCGTGATCTGGATTTTGATCATATTATTACTGTTTGTGATGATGCGGCGGAAAATTGCCCGATTTGGCTTGGGTCAGGAAAACGTGTTCATATTGGATTTCTTGATCCTGCAAAAGCGACCGGAACAGAGGTGGAAAAGTTTAATCTCTTTCGCCAGGTTCGGGATCAGATTGAAGAACTCATTCTTGGATATTTATCAGAGCAGTAAGCGGGATAAAAAAGGACCAGATTTTGTTTTCTTTTAAAATATCGCTAGAATATCTCCTCATTATTTTGGACGGAGGGAGCGCTCTGGTACCTGATCTCCTTTCTGAATACCGGTTGTGTTCTGTTGTTCTACGATTTCGCTAGTACGTGGTAAGGGAGGGGAGATCGGGTCACTTCTCGCGTACTTGGTCAAGCGAATTTTTCAGCTTTTCGATGATTGGCTGATACTCAGGCTGATCAATCCCATTTGATAATTGGTAGGGATCCTTTTCAAGATCATAAAATTCAGATTTATCGCCTTCCGTTTCTGCGTAGACGTAATTGCCAACATGATACGCAGCATAATGACCGCGCCCAGGCCAGCCCTCGATCAAAACCCCATCGCGCAGACTATCGCCTGTTTGCAGAAGGGGAACCAGAGATTCTCCTTCTACCTCAGGTGGAATTGGAATTCGGGCGAGATCATAAAGCGTGGGTGCAATATCAATATTTGAAACAGGTTTTTCTTCCAAATAAGGGGTAGGTACGAGCGGGGGATAGCGCAAGGCGAAGGGAACACGGGAAGCCTCTTCGTAGAAAGAGTTTTTTGATGCCATTCGATGCTCCCCCCAAAGCTTTCCATTATCAGACAAAAAGATGATCACGGTTTTATCCAGTAGCTCTTCTTCTTTCAATTTATTGATAATGCGCTCAATATTTCGGTCTAGCGAGCGTAAGGTGAGTAATTGATCATTGCGAAATTCATTAATCTCGTGGATCGCCTCATCGCTAAGTAAGGGTTCTTTTTCCTGGATCCAATTTGGTTTATCTGAGACATCCTCTTCATTGAAGTTGGGCGGAAATTCAGGCAAATCTATGCTAAGAAATTTATCCTCATCTGCGGGGGTTGCGGGCGCATGAGGAGCATTGGGTGCAAAATAAAGACAAAAGGGTTTTTGTTTTCTTTCTGCTTTCTCAATAAATTCGATAACATAATCCCCAAAAACATCAGTGATATATTGCCCCTGATGACGTACCCATTCTCCATCAACCATGATGTCCGGGTTGTTATAGCGGCTTTGACCTCGTGAGATTGCCCGCCAATATTCGAACTCTGGCTTTGGTTTGTCCTTAACAGTCCACTCATTGAGATATTTCCCGACCATTCCTGTGTAATAGCCATCATCCTGCAGATATTTGGCGAAGGTTGTTTCGTTAAAACCCTCATCCTGATTTTCGCGTATATTATGTGAATGGGCATACATCCCTGTCAAAATACTGCATCGGCTGGGGCCGCAAAGGGGTGTAGTGATATAGCCATGATTAAAAGTTACCCCCTGGTCAAAGATTAATTCTTGCGTGCGCGGCATTTGCCACATTGAATCGTAACGTTGATCGTCAGTATAAATAATCAGAAAGTTTGGGCGCTCTTCCTTTAGCCCCGCCGAAACCAGCCATTTTTCACAAGAGGTCAATGTTGCTGCACCTGCTGTCAGTGCGCTTAACCGCAGAAAATCTCGCCTTGTAATATTCTTTTTCAATTTTACTTCCTTGTTTTTTTCTTCGTCGCCCCATAATAGGCCGGTACAGTGATTGCGTGGATCTTACACAGTCGATTATCCAACAAGCGTGAACGGATGCGTTCATCTATCTCATCGAGGGTATCTGCGGTAGTGATAACGGTCGGTAGTTCGGCATTATAACGATAAGTGAAAAGCTGATAGAGTTTCTCTCGCACCCAGGGCGTCATCGACTGTGTGCCAAGATCATCCAAAATTAACAAAGGCGCGGTACGAATCTCGTCGAAGCGGCGATCATAGCTGGTATCACTTTTTGGGCTAAAGGTTGCACGTAAATGATCGAGCAGATCAGGCACCATGATGAAGAGCGGTGGTGCACCAAGGCCTGCACGGTAATTTGCAATCGCCGCGGCGAGATGTGATTTCCCGCAGCCATAGCTGCCCATGAATATTAACCAACCTATTGGCTTTTCAGCAAAGCCATGAGCAGCTTTAAGCGCCTTTTCAAGGCTATTAACTTCCTTGGCCGTAAGTCCTTCATCGCGCCGTTCATCAATATTGCCAAAAGCTTTATTCGCCAGCAAATCAAGGGAAGAAAGCGCAGAATGCCCCATATCGTCGGTAGGGCGACGGTAGTCGGGGGAGTTGATGCGCACTTCGCTGACCAGTTCCGGATCCTGTAATCGTGAGCGGATGCGGGCTTCGATCTCATTCAGACTCAGGTTGGTGGTCACAACCAGGGATAATTTATTGATATAGCGATAATTGATGATCTGGAAGAGTTTTTCCTGCGCCCATTCGGTCGCATTTTGGGTGCCGAAATCATCCAGTATGAGCAATTTTGCATTGCGGATCTCGTCAAAACGGGCTTCAAAGGTTGTGTCTTTGGCGCTATAAGAGAAGCGCAACATATCCAGCAAGTCGGGAACTGTTAAGAAGAGTGTTGGGACTCCCATACTGACAGCAAAGTTGGCGATCGCTGCGGCCAGATGCGTTTTTCCACAGCCATAAGCCCCTTGCAGTAGGAGCCAGCCATTCAGTGATTTCGCATAGACGTTTGATTGATTGAAAGCCATTTCAATTGAGGTTGCGTGTAAATCACCCACGCCTTTCCGCCCACGCGGCAGGAAGCTTTCAAAGGTCAGGTCTTTTAGTTCATCCAAATGGCTGAGTGAGAAAAGGCGCTGGCGGACCTGCTCGGAGACATCATGGGTGCGACAGGTGCAAATCTCCAGCTTGCCAAAATCAGGATGGCCAGGTTCTACATCCGTGCGCAGATATCCCATTCCGCCGCAAAACTTGCAGTTCGGGTCACCGGGCAGGTCGTGGCTACTCGATAAAATCGGCGTAGTCGCCCTGGATGTACCGGTCGCGATTTTCTGAATCGTTTTTTCGATCTTGCTTTTTGCCATAGCCTTCTTCTTTCCAGCGTGTCAAAATGGCTTCCACATAACTCCACTTGCGGGCGTTCGCTTTTACCGCCAGCGCAATCGCTTCCTCTATTCTTTCCGCAGGATGTTCATCCTCCGCGTCTTTCAATGTATCTGCCAGAAGCGGTGTCAGTGGGCCAATATTTTCCTCATAAAGTTGATAGATATTCGGACGTGACAAAGGCGGAGCAGAACTTCCTTTTGACGGAATCCAGTCTCCAGCACGGGCGGATTCGGCGGCAGCCTTTCCACGTGGGGAGTTGAGGAAGTAGATCTCCTCCGCATTGACCGTGACCTTGAGCAGGCTTCCGCGCAAAATACATTTTTCCAATCCCGAAGAAATATCTGCCGCATCCAGCCCCTCGGCAAAATCCAGCTCCCAGAGGGGATGTGCCGCCCCTTCCATATTGGCGACACGCCACAAAGCGTAGAGGGTCACCTTGAGTTCGTTCAGGTCGTCGATTTGATCAAGCAACTCCTGAAAAAACTCGTTGGGGATTTGGGTGAAATTCTCTTTACCGGAGAAGCCCTTGAAGGTCATTTTACTCGTTGAAACTCACACGACGCGTGGCTGCATTTTCAAATTTTGCCAAATTCGGGCGGAAGATCAACTCGACCGAGCCAACCGGCCCATTTCGATGTTTGGCCACAATGATCTCGGCCACGTTTTGTTTCTGGGTATCCTTCTCGTATTGGTCGGGCCTATAGATGAACATAACGATATCGGCATCCTGTTCGAGGGAGTTATGTACGATAATATTATTGGCGACAAAATTATGATGATCAGGGACTGTCAAATCATAAACCTCTTCCTCGCCATCTGGCTCGATTGAGACAATCTTGTCCCAGTAGATATTGCTTTGGGATAAGATCATCAGTTCGCGAGATTGCACAATTGCAGCTACTTTTTTGCTCCGTTCGCGGCTTAAATTGGCTTTATATAATCCCGTGCCAGAATATGCCCCCCCCATTTCTGATTGCATTTGACGTGTGGTCATGCCAAGTGCCTGCATGGCAGGCACAGCATATTTTCGCCAGGCATCTTTAGGAATGACGTCAAGATTTGGGTTGCTGGTATGTAGTTCTAAGTAATCAACAATTTCCTGGAGTCGAGTTTTCTGATATGCGCCAACTGCACCAATTTTCCGGATAAATCTGAGTAAATCTGGTTTTCCTGTGAGAATGATATTATATTGATCTCGCCCTTTGCCATTTTGAGAGACTAGCCGTAACCGCGCATTGATCCCCAGACGAAGAAGGAGAGTTTGAACTTCCTGGGCAAGCTGCTGGCTACTGGATGCATAATAAGCTATGGGGCGTATCTTTTTGCCTTTGATAAGCTGAATACTGCCATCGGTTGCCCATAGATGGCGTAAAAATAGTGCAATTTGCTCTTCTGGTTGTTCGAAGATTATAGTGGGAATCTTTTTCTCGAAGGAGCGTAATCCAAATGCTTCCAGTTCGTCCAGCCATACAGATATCGCGTTTCGGACACCATGGGTATGATGCTTTGTTGAGGGTAGATAGACCTGATACCAGGTATGCTCTTTATTGATGCGCGGTTTAATTTCGTCACCAAAGGCATCTTGTGCCAGGTTAACTACTATTTCAGCCAGATCTTTTTCACGCGTAGTATATTGGATGGCATGACGAGGTAAGGTACAGCCATCGCCAATCAGGTGGGCGAGCAAAGCGATCTTTGCATTTGGCATGGTTGCTTTTTGGGAGAGTTGTTTCAACTCGCGAGGAACAGCGACAAAATCATTTTTACTCAGTTCATCCAGGCGTTTCCAGCCTTCCATAGTCAGGAACCGATGGTTTGCTGTTGCGCGGATATCTCTTCCCAGTCTTGTTTTTAGCAGAGATACCGGCTTTCTTCCTGTGGAAAAAGCGCGACTAACGGACATTTTATCCATTTTTAGTGTCGATGGGTTTAATGCCCAAATATCAAAGTTGGATTTGCCTTCAAGCGTTCGCAATTCGGTCTGGCGTCCGTTTTCAGCCAAAGTAATAAGAGTATCGCCAGCAAGACAGCCCGACTCACGCAGATCGGAGAGCACCGGGCGTTTATCGGCGCGCTGCTCAACAGCACGACTGAGCTGGGCTGCCGTCAGCACGGGGACATTGAGTTCACGGGCAAGCACCTTGAGACTCCGTGAGATATAGGAAACCTCCTGCACACGGTTGTCGTTGCGAGTGTCTCCGCCCATCAGCTGCAAATAGTCAACGATGACCAGGTCGAGGCCGTATTCCATATGCAGGCGGCGGCATTTGGTGCGCAGTTGTAAGGGGGTAACGGCAGGGGTATCGTCGAGGAAGATTTTTGTATCGGAGAATACTTCGATGGAGTGGGTAAATTTCGGCCATTCATCATCGTTGAGCTTGCCGGTGCGCAGGCGTTGTGAGTCGATGCCTGTTTCCTGCGAGATCATACGCTGGGCGACCTGTTCGTTGGACATTTCTAATGAAAAGATGGCGACGTGTTTTTTATGGGTAACGGCGGCGTTCCTGGCAGCTGAGAGCAGAAACCCAGATTTACCCTGCCCAGGGCGACCAGCGATGATGAGCAGATCGGAGGGTTGCAGGCCGGAAAGTAACCGGTCAAGATCGATAAAACCAGTCGGGACTCCAAAGAATTCCTCATCCCGTTTGGAGAGTTCGTCAATTGTGTCGTAGACCTTACTCATCACCTGCTTGATCGGTTGTACATCGTGCGTATTGCGACGTTCGCTAACGCTGAAGATCGCTTTTTCAGCCTCGCCCATCACATCGTCGATACCGGTTTCTTCGTCATAGGCCATTCTGGCGACGCTGTTGGCGGCGGTGAGCAGCTTGCGGCGCAGTGAATGAGATTCGACCACATGACCATAGGCATCCGCGTGGAGGGAGGTGGGGACCTGATTGACGAGAGAGGTCAGATATGCAGGGCCGCCGATCTCGGCAAGCTGATCCATGCGCGCAAGCTCTTCTGAAACGGTGAGCAGGTCGAGGGGCGTGCGTGATTCGTGGAGACGGGTGAAGGATTCCCAGATCCAGCGCAGGCGGTGGATGTAGAAATCATCCGCCTGCAGGAATTGGGCGACATCGTAATAAACCTCGGGGTTAATCAGAACCGCCCCTATGACGGCTTCTTCAGCTTCTCGGCTGTGGGGGACGCCGGGGGCAGCGATGGCGGGGGATGTTTCGGTGGGATGGATTTCATTCATAAGGGAATCAATCTTTGGGATCGGGGTCGTCATCGGGATTTTCATCCAGTTTTTCGTCATCCTCGTCTTTGTCGCTTTCCAGCTGATCAAAGAAATCTTCAAAGATGGAGAGACGATCATCGCCTGCTCCTTCGGGAGCATCCTCACCGATTGAAGAAGCCTGAACATCCTCCTCAGGGAAGATGCCAGCGATATCCAGGACCTCTTGATCTACCAGGATGGGGACATGAGCGCGGACAGCCATGGCGATGGCATCAGATGGACGGGAATCGATATTGATGATCTCCCCGTTGACTTCGGTAACGATATGTCCGAAGAAAATTTTCTCACGCAACGCAATGATTTCTATCCGCAAAATTTTAGCGCCATAGATGTTGATCACATTTTTGAGCAGGTCGTGGGTGAGGGGACGCGCCATTTCGATTTCCTGCAGTGCGACAGTGATCGCTTCGGCCTCGTAAGGCCCCACCCAGATGGGTAGATAGCGATCTGCGTCGAGTTGACGGAGGACGATCACTCTTTGTGGTGACATCAGGCTGACGCGAACGCTATCGATCTTAACTTGGATCATATTGGACATGCAAACTCCAGATTTATATGGGGATGTCTTGTATTCTATCATTATTCTTTTTGTGTTGCCAGAATACTAAAAAAAGACTATAATACCGCCTGCTCAAATCGGGGCGTGGCGCAGCCCGGCTAGCGCGCTTGCATGGGGTGCAAGAGGTCCCGGGTTCGAATCCCGGCGCCCCGACAGAGTTATCCTCCCACAATGGGAGGATTTTTTTATTAAGGCTCGAAATTCCCTGCTGTTTTATTGCTCCAAAAGATAATGCCCACCAATAAACGCGACAATTTTCCAAAAAGGGTGGTATAAAGGGTAAATCAATCCAAAAGGAGAAAAAATGTCTAAATCAAATTTACGAATGGCTATTCTGGTTTTGGGCCTGATCACCGGGGTGATCCATGCGATCATTCTCAATGTCCTGGAATTTGATCCGCTGATGCTTCTCAACGGTTTAGGTTTCTTTGTGCTGACCTGGGCCACCTTTGCCAATCCGAAATACCTGGCCGGGCGGCGCAAGCTGGTTGGCTATCTTTTCATGGCTTATACAGTAGTCACCATCATCGGCTTCTTTCTACTCAACCAGCCACCCTATGGGATCTTAGGATATATTGCCAAAGTTGATGAAGCTCTGCTCTTGATCGCTCTTTGGATGCATAAAGATAAGTGATCCAATTTCTCCGCTAACCAGCGGCCAAATTAATATTGACATACTTGCCCAAACTGGGAGGAGTTGAGGGGCCGCGTGGGGGGATCTGACCTCTAAATATGTCAACTATAAATTACAAATTGTAAAGTATAATGAAGGCGTCATTGACTTCTTAGACATTGACATTCTCCTCTGAAAACCTGACGGGGCTGTCGGGTTTTCAGCTTAATGGCTCGAATCCAGGGTTTTCCTCAAATAAATATTATCCTGATAGATAAATCAAAAAAAGTCCGTACAAACCTACGTCACTACCCTTTTGGGCATAATGCCCTTCAGGGTACTCGTG
>NZ_CEYOSI010000127.1:0-9779 GCF_982879505.1 Candidatus Desulfolinea nitratireducens | reverse complement strand
TTCTGCATGACGGGTTGATTATAGAGGTTTTATAGGGTAATTGCAAGAAAAATATTATCCTTCCAATCTTCCCACCGAGGCTTCTGAAATTGATAGGACTTACCCATTTTTATAATCCTTATTCCAATGCTCTGCGTTGGGGTATTGTAGACAAGCCGCAACACAGAGCATTGCGGCGAGAAAATAAGTGGATTGCGCAAGTCCTATTTAATAAGGAAGACCATAATTTCTTGACGCTCTATCTTGATAATGGTAGAATTTTCACCGCTACTGAAAATCTTATTATCAGCGTGAATTGAAAGGGATCTATGAAAAATAAGCATTTTGTTCATATATTTATTGCGCTGATTATTTTCTCGTGCAATCCACAAACTCCCCTTTTAGATGAAGCGAATAAATTAAATATAGTTGCCACGACCAGCATTGTTGCAGATGTGGTCGCGCAGGTCGGTGGAGATTTGGTGGATGTGCAGATTTTATTGCCCGAGGGTACTGATCCGCATAGTTTTGAACCTACGCCGCAGGATATAGCCAAAGTTGCTGATGCGGATGTGATCTTTGCACACGGCGCGGGTTTGGAAACCTTTCTTGAAAATCTGATTGAGAGCGCGGGCGCAAAAGAAAAGATCGTTGAGGTAGCGGAGGGGATTGAACTCCTTGGAGGGGTTAAGGATAAACACGATGACGATGAGCATTCGGGTGATCCGCATACCTGGACGGATCCCAACAACGTCATCATTTGGGTGGAGAATATCGAATCTTCGCTGATCGCAGAAGATGCCATCCATGCTGATTCTTATGCAGAGAATGCGGACGCCTATATTGCTGAATTAAGGGAAATCGATGCCTGGATACGGGAGCGGATTTCTGAAATCCCGCTTGAAAATCGCCAGATCGTCACTGATCACAGTTTATTGAGATATTATGTGGATGAATACGGTCTCGAGCAGGTTGGGGCAATTATACCGGGGTATAGTTCGCTTTCCGAGCCATCGGCCCAAGAACTGGCTGAAATTGAAAATACCATTCGTGAACTGAAAGTAAGTACTATTTTTGTTGGCAGGACAGCTAATCCCGATCTCGCAGAGCGTGTTGCTGAGGATACTGGTGTTCAGCTGGTGTATTTTTATACCGGTTCGTTGAGCGCATCCGGGGGTGAGGCTGGTACATATCTGGATTACCTGCGATACAATACAAATGCATTTGTTAATGCGTTGAAATAATAATACATGAAACGTGAGATGTGAATCACTTTTCACTCATCATTTTCTACAATCCTGAATATAATTAAAATATATCTTCTTATGTCCATCTTAAAAGAAATCAAAAAGACCACTATGCACCTTGGCCGACAACAGCGCCACTCCCACGATGTGGATGCGCCGATTTTGAGTGCAGAAAAATTATTTATGCGCTATGAAAATGGTCCCGCGCTTGCGGACATCTCCTTCTCTTTGCGGGAAGGTGAACGGCTCGCCATTGTTGGGCCAAACGGTGCTGGTAAAAGTACCCTGCTTAAAATTATTGCCGGTGTTCAGGATCAAACATCAGGGCAAATCCAGATTTTTGGGCACGCACCCGATGGACATATTTGTATTGCGTATGTCCCCCAACGCAATCAGGTGGATTGGAATTTTCCTGTCACCGTTGCAGACGTGGCTATGATGGGACGAATTGGGAAATTGGGCTTATTTCGCAACCCCAAATCTCACGATTGGGATATCGTCCATCATGCCCTGGACGTAGTCAAACTTGAGAATTTTGCCAAACGCCAAATTGATCAGCTTTCCGGTGGTCAGCAACAGCGGATGTTTATCGCCCGTGCCTTGGCCCAGGAGGCTGAACTGATGTTGATGGATGAACCGATGACAGGGCTTGATATCACTGCTCAGGAAGACATCTTCAATATTTTGGATGAACTCCGCGAACAGGATGTGACCATCCTGATTTCTTTGCATGATCTGAAAATGGCCTCCGAACGCTTTGACAGGGTGATGTTGCTCAATAAACGGATGCTTGCCATTGGGCCTGCTGAGGCCTCTCTCTCCCCCGAAAATCTTCTCAAAGCCTATGGCGGACACCTCCAACTTGTCTCCACCGATAAAGGGATACTGGCCCTCGGCGATACCTGCTGCGAGGGGGAGCATTAGCCCCCCTCTGGCTCCCCCCGTGAAACGGGGGGAGAATCAGCCCCTCCTCCCCCGTTTGCGGGGGAGGTTAGGTGGGGGCAAGGAATGATAGATGTCTTTATACTTAATAAGTACTCGGAAAGAAAACCATGCTTGACCTTATTCTCGAACCCCTCCAGTATGCATTTATGGTGCGTGGATTTGCCGCTGCCGTGATGGTTGGCATTGTCAGCGCAGTTGTTGGTACCTATGTTGTCTTGCGCGGGATGGCTTTTTTTGGGGATGCGCTGGCACATTCAATTCTGCCCGGTGTGGCAGTTGGCTATTTGGTCGGCGGAGGCGCGCGGGAACCGCTTTTCTGGTGGGCCTTACTCGCCGCTATTCTCAGCGCGCTGGGCATAGGCACGATCAGCCGCAGCACCAAGATCAAGGAGGATACTGCCATCGGGATCATCTTCGCGGGGACATTCGCCCTCGGGGTTGCTCTCATCTCCACCGTACGTAGCTATACCGTTGATTTGACGCACTTCCTTTTTGGTGATGTACTTGGCGTTCGCAATAATGATCTGTGGTTGATCGCTATTTTTGGCGGATTGGCGCTGCTTCTGATTTTGGCATTTTATAAAGAGTTCATGGTGCTTTCCTTTGACCCTGTACTGGCCGCGACTTTGCGTTTACCCGCGCGTCTGCTCGAATTTCTGCTGCTGATCCTGATTGCGATCACAATTGTGGTTTCGCTCCAAACGGTCGGGGTAGCCTTAATGGTCGCGATGCTCGTTACCCCTGCCGCGACGGCCTATTTGTTGACCAAACGTCTTCCCGTGATGATGGTGCTCGCGGCGATGATCGCATCGTTCTCCGGGATTGTGGGCTTATACGTCTCCTATTATTGGAGTATCGCATCCGGTTCGGCGATCGTCCTGGTTTGTACAGCGATCTTTGGGGTTGTCTGGGGGATTCAAGCTATTGTCTTACGCGTACGTATGAGAAATTAGTAAATAGATTAGTATTTCTTGTAAACCTGCTCTCGTCGCCGTCCCCGGCGGCGAGGACGCCGCCTTGAGCAAGTTAGTTTATTGACTAAACAAAGATGTCCAATAATGGTCCAAGCATATTTTATATTTTGCAACCTATCAGAATAAGATGCGTATATTGGGGTAGATAAAAAGAACAGGAGAATACGTGGACGAGGAAAAGACCTGGATCCTCCAGGCACAGCAAGGCAGTGATGAAGCGTTTACAACTCTGGTCGAGACCTATCAAAAGCCGGTCTATAACTTATGCTATCGAATGCTCGGTGAATCAGATTGGGCTGAAGATGCAGCACAGGAGAGTTTTTTGAGAGCCTATCAGAATCTGCACCGCTACGATGTAAAACGATCTTTTGCAACCTGGTTGCTTTCTATCGCAGCGCATTATTGTATAGACCGCCTGAGACGCAAAAAACTGCCGACTTTTTCCCTTCATGATGACGAAGGGACGCCCAGAGAATATATCCCGGATCTTTCGGCTGTGAACCCTGAAAAAGCAGTTATCCGTAGTGAGCAAAGAGAAGATATTCAGGATTTACTTCAAGGTCTTAGCGAAACTGACCGGGCTGCGATCATTCTGCGATATTGGTACGATGCTTCAGAAGTGGAAATATCCGAAACTCTCTCCCTGACTGTTAGTGCGGTGAAAAGTCGTTTGCATCGCGCTCGGCAAAAGCTTGGAGACCTCTGGCAAGACGAAACCGATAAATCTCCCCATGTGGAAAGGATGCCTTATGGATCACCGGCATTTTGAGGAAAAACTGCTCAATGATGAGCAACTAGCGCCCAAAGAGAATAAGGCCTTTCAGGCCCATATTCGTAAATGCGCCAAGTGCGCGGCATTGGCTGAAGCCAATCTCGCTCTGCATAATGTCGTGATGGCAACCCCCGCTCCGGGATTTGCAAGCAGGTTCCGGATTCGGTTGGAAGCGAAGCGCAAAGCTCAACGGCAGCGATATTTCTTTGGCGGGCTGATCCTGTTGGTCAGCGGGCTGGGAGTTCTCATCTGGCTGGCAATACCGGTCCTGTCCGCTGCGCTGGCATCGCCGACCCAATTACTTGTCGCGTGGACTTCCTATATCGCCTCTGCACTATCTTTTATTAAGGTGATAAACGAAGCCGGTTCGGTGCTTTTGCGTGTTCTGGCCAGCTTTATTCCCTCATCGGCATGGGTGCTTTCCCTGAGTTTTTTCGGCCTTTTAGGCCTGGTCTGGTTCTCATCGATCCAGAAAATATCGCGTTACCCGCAAATGATTTAGAGGAATAAAAAATGAAAAATAAAATGAAATTTCTATCTGTAATTATGGTTCTAATGCTGGTCTTGCTGCCCACGCAAAGCGTAGCTGCAAAAGGACCTGGTGATGGCCCCGTCATCTTTGGTGGAACCTATACCCTCGAGAGCGGAGACAGCCTTGATGACAGCGTGGTCGTCTTTGGCGGCGTCGTGATGATCGAGGTTGATTCCGAAGTGAAAGGCGATGTCGTTGTTGTTGGGGGCAGTCTGACGGTCAATGGGCAGGTCAACGGCGATGTGGTTTTGATCGGTGGGGCAACCTTGCTTGGCGAAGAATCGCTGATCAAAGGCACTCTCTCAGTTATCGGCGCGACCCTAAATCGGGAAGAGGGTTCACAGGTCAATGGTGAGATCATCCATACCGCTCCGGGGATTTTATCAGACGAGACCCGTATCCCAGAAATTCCTGGCATTCCCTTTTTTGATCAGTCCCCGCTGGTTGTCCATCGCAATCCTTTATGGGCAGTGGCCGGTGTCATTGGACGATCAGTAGCTATGGGATTGCTCGCAATGCTGGTGGCCCTCCTTCTTGCTGAACCGATGCGACGGGTGGGAGAAGCCGCAGCTTCTCAGCCAGCGATTGCGGGTGGATTGGGCTTCCTGACGATTGCCCTGGCTCCCTTTGTGGTCGTGGTCTTGATGATCACTATATTGCTCATCCCGGTTGGATTGCTCGCCATTCTTGTCTTGATGGTTGCCCTGCTCTACGGCTGGATCGCCCTCGGCCTTGAAGTGGGTGAACGTTTCACAAAGATGATCAATCAGGAATGGCCCTTACCGCTAAGCGCGGCCTTTGGCACCTGGTTACTGACCGTCATCGCGGCCTCAATTGCCCTGATACCCTGTATCGGCTGGCTGGTTCCCTTCGTGATCGGTACCCTCGCCCTCGGCGGTGTGATCATGTCTCGATTTGGCTCACAATCTGTCCTGCCCCCTGTGGCAGAAGTTGTTGATCCTACTCCCCTCCCACCTGTGGATGGGGAATAATCCCCACCTATCCTCCCCCGAATGGGGGGGAGGGCCTTATAACATAAGACTTCCGAAGTTTCAAAAACTTCGGAAGTCATTTTCTTTAATAGGGGTGATGATCTTATTTGCTAAGATTTTTCTCTGATTTTCTTTCTCAAACTTAGAATATTTTCCTTGACCCTTTCTTGAATTCCATTTTCACTCCCATTGCTATAGTAGAGATACTTTTGGTAATTATTGAGGGCCGCCTTGTATTTATTTTTCTTCTCCAGGACCTGTGCCAGATTATAGTAGGCTGCAGCATAATCCGGCTGAAGGTGGATTGCCCGCATAAAATTAGCAATGGAGTCATTCAAATTCCCTTGGGCGCTGTGGACAAGTCCGCGGCTATGATAGGCATCGGTATAATCTGGTTGGATGCGAATGGCCTCGTCGTAATCCTTGATGGCATCATCCAAATTTCCCAGATTATAGTGTTCAATGCCCCGGTTATTATAAACTTCGGCATAATCTGGGCGGATACGGAGAGCTTCATCATAATCACGGACTGCCCCTTGCATATTCCCTCGGGCTCCGTGCGCATTTCCCCTGTTGAGGTAAGCCTCGGCCAAGTCTGGTTTCATACGGAGGGCTTGATCATAATCGTTGATCGCGGCCTTATAAGCACCCTGGCGATTATAGGCATTCCCGCGATTAACATATGCCATGGGAAAATTCGGCTGAAAACGGAGAGTCTGATCATAATCGGCGAGTGCGCCCTCCAGATCTCCATGTTTTTCGCGCGCCAACCCCCGATTGTGATAGGCATCTGCAAACTTTGGCTGAATACGGAGTGTTTGGGAAAAACAACGGATGGCTTCCGGGAAGTTTTTATCCAAAGCAAAGACATAGCCGCGCTCAAACCATTTTTCTGCATTAAGTTCTTTCTCTCTAATAAGGCACATTTTATTAAAGATCTTTTTATGCTCCAGCGTTCTTTTTTCTACGGCATTGCTCAACGGTTTCAAGGGCGTATCATATGGGACGGACCTCAAATACTCGTTGCGTAGTTTTTCCAACCCATTATAAAAATCTTCAGTATAAATTTTCAACCCATTGCAATCTTTTAAAGGAGATAAATTCCCTTTAAATGCTTCTATGGTTACAGGGCTATCAAACTCAAAGCCTTCCAATAATAAAAGGATAATATTTCGTCTTTGGTCAATAGCCTGTACGATGGTACGTCGTAGCCAATCGCCTGGTTCATTGCATTCTTCCAGAGCAGAAGGGGAAAGAATGGTTAAAAAATGTGCTCTGGCTTTGATGTTTTCAAAATTGTTTTCTTCAAAATTATCTGTGTAATCATTTTTTAAATCCAGATAAGCATCATAGCCATTTGCTGTTAAATCCTGATATACCGCCAAGGCGGTATAAAAATTGGTGCGTCTATAACTGATAAAAACTGTCTTTTCAACCCGCCCCATACCTAGCTCCTGTAAATTTGTTTGGGGAAATAATTATACAATAAATCAAGAACCTGAGTTTTATCAGGATGATCTCTACTCCGTTGTTTTTAGCGTACGAATGATCAATGCTGCCGAGAGTGCCAGGACTGCCGTCAAAGCGAAGATGAACGAGAATCCAAAAAAATCTGCCAGAATGCCGCTGATAAACATACCCAGCGCTCCGGCAGCAAATTTGAATCCCAGTACCAGACCAGAGGCCAATCCACGCCCACCCTGGATGGTTTTCTGTGCGAGTACCACCAAAATAGGATGCACCGATCCGTTCAGCGCACCAGCCAAAGGCACGACGGCGTAGAGCCAGGGTGTCCATCCTATCCGGGAGATGGTAAAGAGGGGGAGAGTGGCTAATAATAAGGCCGTGGTGATCACATTTCGTTTGCCGTAACGGTCGGCCAGCATCCCTCCAGCCACATTTCCCATCGCGCCTCCAACCATATACAGGCCGGTTATTATTCCATAAACGGTTGCGGTTTGGCCGAGATCACTGAGATATTTTGGGATGAAGGTATTCATCGTTTGCTGTACCCAGGCCTGGAAGGCAATTGTTGTAGCCAGGGTGATGATGAAGCTTTTTCCCACAATGAGCCGAATAGATGGTTTCTTATTTGCCGCCATTTCCTTGGGCTGATGGTTGACCAGCGAACGTAAACGGTAGGCTGAATTCAGGGCTATTGGTATCCCCAGGAGTGAAAGCATGAGCAAACCCGTCAGGCCGAATCTGTCGAGGAGCGGACCACCAATCATCGGGCCGAAAGCGTACGCAGCTTGCCCAAAAAGAAAGAAATAAGATGCCGCTGTCGTTTCTCGACCAGAGAAATGTATCTCTCCTATTTTGGTTGCCTCGGCGGCGCCTGCTGGATGAAATGCAGCTGATCCCAGGCTGGAAATGATCATTGATCCAAGCGAATAATAACCGGGCAGAATCAGCGCCAACGAGAAGAAGATGGCCATCCACAATACTCCGCCAGCTGCCAGCCAGCGTGCGCCACGACGATCACTGAGCCAGCCAAAAAATGGTTGTGAGAAGGCCTGTGTCCAGACATAGGCCATGCTAAGTCCACCGAGCGCAGTATTGCTGATGCCAAGTTGCGCTCCGATAAAGGTGAAAATCACTGCCCGCTGCGAACCGAGCAAATCTACAAAAGTGTGCCCAAGCGCTATGGATGAGAAAATTGCATTGAAGAGAATGGTCATTTAACTCCCTGAATTAGCCGAGAGGCTTGAAGTCGTAAAGCCCATATTCCTGAATATAATCGTAAACAGGAATGGGAAGATAATATTGGATGGGCAAGCCCTTTGCCGCGCGGAGACGAATTCCACTGGATGCAATTTCGAGCAGCGGAGCATCAACGTAGCGCAGCTTTGACCGGAGGTTGGGTATCGCCATATCGAGTTTGCTCAGGTCAACAAAATCACCAGGGCGGCGCATCACACCGATTTCGTGGGAGGCAGCCACAATATCTGCAGGTCGATGCCAGGATAGAAGATCATGCAGGGAGTCCCCACCCATCACGTATATAAGATCAGTATCGGGATTTTCTTCTTTGAGAAGATCGAGTGTGTCGATGGCATAATGTGGCCCCTCACGATCAATTTCGATGCGAGAAAGCTCAAAGTGCGGGTTATCATCAATTGCAAGATTTACCATCGCCAGACGATGCTCAAGTGGGGTTATGGTACGACCAAGTTTATGAGGCGGGATTGCTGTAAGCACCCAGAGCAGACGGTCGAGTTTGAGTTGGCTGCGGATTTCGCTCGCCAGGATCAAATGTCCAAGATGCGGTGGGTCAAAGGTTCCACCAAAGATACCGAGACGTGGTTTTTGCATGGGCGAAGTATAACCCTTTTGGGCTGCCTCGACATAAGAAAATAAAGCGAAAATGCCAGCTTTTCCGGCCTGAGCAACCGGAAAATGCTGTACAATGAAATCATGCATGCGTACCGTCTTTTTGCCCAGGATTTGATAGAAAATATTCCTCTTCGCGCAACGGAGATGCCCATCCCCGAACCGGGACCGGGACAGGCGCGTATCAGGGTCAAGGTTTGCGGTGTCTGCCATACTGATTTGCATACCGTTGAAGGCGATATCCACCCGCCACAGTTACCGATTACACCCGGGCATCAGGTCGTGGGGATTGTGGACGCTCTTGCCCAACCTTCTTCGCACGGGATAAAAATTGGCACGAGGGTCGGTATCCCCTGGTTGCATTCTGCCTGTGGAGAGTGTGAGTATTGCCAGCGCGGATTGGAAAATCTTTGCCCAAACGCTAAATTTACCGGATTCAATGTGGATGGTGGGTATGGGGAAATGATGCTTGCCGATACACGTTATCTTCTGACTATTCCAGAGAGAATATCAGATGAACAGGCTGCCCCTCTGCTTTGTGCAGGGGTTGTTGGATACCGTGCGCTGAAACGCGCTGAGATTGAGCCGGGTGAACGAGTCGGCCTGTATGGTTTTGGCGCCAGCGCACATTTGATGATCCAGGTATTAAATTATTGGGGCTGTGAGGTGGCAGTCTATACCCGTTCAGCAGGGCACCAGGATCACGCTCGAGAGTTGGGAGCTGCCTGGGCTGGCGAAGCAGGCCAAAATCCGGGAATGGTGCTCGACAAAGCTGTGGTTTTTGCCCCATCGGGGGATATCGCAATCCGCGCATTGGAGGCAGTTCGTCCCGGAGGAACTGTCTCGATTAATGCCATCCATATGAGTGATATCCCATCCTTTCCTTACGCAACCTTGTGGGGTGAGCGTACACTTCGCTCAGTAACAAATGCCACCTATCAAGATGGAGTCGAATTTCTTGCCCTGGCTGAGCAGGTCGGGCTAAAGTCAACGGTTGAAAATTAT
>NZ_CEYOSI010000126.1:0-10172 GCF_982879505.1 Candidatus Desulfolinea nitratireducens | reverse complement strand
CCCGGGCTGCTCTACAGATGCTTGTAGAAAATAATTGACATCGTGACAAAACCTATCTCCTTTCATACCCAGGAATGTACGAACGAAAGTTGTAAGTTCCGCTTTCCCCTCATGGGAGGAGAGCGGGCAATTGATGCTTGTCCAAGTTGCGGCGCGCCGATCAGGATGATAGATTCTGCGTATCAACGGCACTCGGTGGGGAAGGGCAACCTCACCCCACGCCCTGTCGAGATAGTTGCCTTGCTGGATAATGTCCGCAGCCTGTATAATGTCGGGTCCATCTTTCGGACAGCCGAAGCCGTCGGGATCAGCCAGATCCATCTTTGCGGGATGACCCCCACACCTGATAACCCTCGTCTCGCAAAAACAGCCATCGGCGCAGAGCAGATGATTCCGTGGCATTATCATAAAAATGGAGTAGAGGCGGCCAAAAAGCTACAAGATCAGGGCATTGGTTTATGGGCGATTGAAGGGGGAGAAGTGGCTACCCCGCTTTTCGAAACGGAGGCGCCTCAGGATGATCAGCGGATAGCATTGGTGATTGGAAACGAGCTTGCCGGGGTTGATCCGGGAATTTTGGCAATCTGCGAGCGGATCTTATATATCCCCATGGGAGGCCGCAAAGAATCGCTCAACATAACCGTCGCCTTTGGGATCGCTGCTTATTTTCTGCGTTATCCAAACTAAACCCGATTTCCGCTCTCTTTTAGAAACCAGGGTTTTCCTCCCGTAAAAGGGGTGAGTTAGAGGGGGGTTTAAATATCTTCTTTATTCCAACCTTGCGAGAGTTGTTTTTTTACGGAGCATATTTTTAATTCAACTCTCGCAAGGTTTTTATTATTTTTTAACCCACCCCAGGCTGATCCGCCCGCGCTCGGCCTCGATCTTCAGGATCTCCACTTCAAGGATATCGCCCACCTTCAGCACCGTCCCAAAGGGAATCTTGGATTTGTGCAGAAGTCCATCCTGCTTGAGACCAATATCGACAAAGGCACCGAAGTCAACGACATTCCGCACGGTCCCATGTAGACTCATCCCGGTTGCCAGATCATCCACTTTCAAAACATCTGAACGCAGGATGGGTGTAGGGGTGTTTGTACGCGGATCACGTCCCGGGCGAACAAGCTGCTCAAGAATATCCTTCAGGGTCGGCAGGCCACAATTCAACTCGGCGGCCAGATCTTCGAGGGAGGTTTTGGCGGTCAGCGCCTCGAGGGCCGGGATCCTTTCTTCGATGGCGGAAGCAGGCTTGAGCCCGGCGCGACCCAAAATTGCCTCCGCTATGGGATAGGATTCCGGATGAATGGCAGATTCGTCCAAAGGGTTGGTCCCGTTCCGAATCCTCATAAACCCGGCGCTTTGCTCGTAGGCTTTTGGACCAAGACCGGAAACCTTATTCAATTCCTTGCGTGATTTGAATACACCGCTGAGGTCACGATGGGCAACGATACTTTCCGCAAGTTTTGGACCAACTCCAGCTACGCGGGTGAGTAAAGCCGGGCTGGCAGTGTTGAGATCAACCCCAACCTGGTTGACAACCGATTCGACCACCCCATCAAGGGCATGGTTGAGGGCGCCTTGATTGACGTCATGCTGATACATGCCTACGCCAATCGATTTGGGATCGATCTTGACCAGCTCGGCCAACGGATCCTGGGCCCGGCGCGCAATCGAGACTGCCCCACGGATGGAAACATCCAGATCGGGGAATTCCTTTCGGGCAAGCGCGGAGGCGCTATACACAGAGGCTCCGGCTTCGCTGACGATCAGATATTTGATCGCCGGGGCATCGCGGGTCAGCTCTGCGACAAGTTTCTCTGTTTCTCGGGAGGCGGTCCCATTGCCAATGGTGACAAGCGAAACATGATGGCGGTTGACCATCTCTTCGAGGGTATCAACCGCCTCAGCCCATTTCTTTTGCGGGGCATGCGGATAAATCGTGCCGGTATCCAGCAATTTGCCGGTCGGATCGACAACTGCGACCTTGCTGCCTGAGCGATAACCGGGGTCGATCCCCAGCACCGTATGTCCAGCCAGGGGCGGCTGACCAAGCAACGCGCGCAGATTGGTCGCAAAAACCTGAATGGCATGACCATCCGATTTTTCGCTCAAGGTGCGGCGCACATCCCGCTCGATGGAGGGCAGGAGCAGTCGGGCAGCGGCATCGTGAATGGCTTCCTCGAGTTGATCAGCATAGGGGCTGAGAATATCCTCTTCAAATTCGGCCTGAACAGCCTGGAGCCAGTCATTCTCATTTATATGGACGTTTACATTCAGCACTCCTGCTGATTCGCCGCGTCCGAGGGCCAGGATCTGATGCGGTTGCAGGCGATCTACACGCCCCTGAAATTCATAATAAGACTCGTAGACGCGTTTTTCATCCACAGCTTTTTCAATTTTCTCAGCAGTCAGGGTGGCGAATTTGAGCGCTTTTTCGCGGGTTACCGAACGGATGTTTGCATTATCGCTGATATTTTCGGCAATGATATCGCGTGCGCCTTGCAGGGCCTCTTCAACAGTTTGGATATCCTCATTCAAAAAGGGCGCGGCGGCTTCTTCAGGGGAGCCTTCCAGACTTTGCCGGGTGATAATCTCTGCCAGGGATTCGAGGCCCTTTTCTCGGGCTGCCATGGCGCGCGTACGGCGTTTGCGTTTATAGGGGGCATACAGGTCCTCGAGGGCAGTGATCGTCTCCGCAGACTCAATCGCGGCCTTGAGTTCATCGGTGAGCTTATCCTGCTCCTGGATGGATTTCAAAATGCTGGCCCGACGATCATCCATCGTGCGCAGGCGGACGATCTCATCGGCCACCATGCGGACCTGTTCATCGTCGAGTGAGCCGGTCATTTCCTTGCGGTAACGGGCAATAAAGGGAACGGTGTTGCCTTCGTCCAACAGGCGGACAGTTGCCTCCACCTGGGAAGGCTTGGCATTGATTAGTGAGGCGATCTTTTGTGAATGAGTCATGGGTGAGATTCTACCAAATATTCCCTCTTTTGGACTGGGGAAATTTGAAATTGCCACAATTTTCTTGTTAAAATAGTAGTCCCTCCCCTGCACGCGGGGGAGGTTAGGTGGGGGCTTTTGCGTCCCCCCCCTCTAACTCCCCCCGTACACGGGGGGAGAACTTTGCGTACCAACAGATAATTACAGAAACCGGAAATAGGACCGGAACGCCCGCGACCTTTGGTTTGCTGTGCATTTAAAAGAATATTTTCCACCCTCGAGGACGATGTGCAACGCATCTGTCAGATGCAATGCACATCTCGTTTTTTTATCCTTTTAAACCAAATGACCACCTGCTTCAGCCTGGTTCAGCACCTCGAGAATGGTTTCCACCAAAGATCGGGCTGCCTGTTCCGATAGTTCCACCGCCACCCGTGCGCCCGGACCGAGGGCCTCGTTCACAAAGTCGATATTCAAGGCGTGTTCATCCGGGACATGGAAAGGATGATCATAGGAAACGTTAGCCTGGTTCACAGAAAACCAGCCTTCCCTGCCTTTGCCGCTCCCCGCAATACTGACCTGCTTCGAAATCATCGTGCACATATTCTCTCTCCGATTTATTAATTAATTTGATCATGAACCTCCCGCAGGTTTTGAACCTGCGGGAGGTTTTATTAGATTCACAAAGTCGATATTCAAGGCGTGTTCATCCGGGACATGGAAAGGATGATCATAGGAAACGTTAGCCTGGTTCACAGAAAACCAGCCTTCCCTGCCTTTGCCGCTCCCCGCAATACTGACCTGCTTCGAAATCATCGTGCACATATTCTCTCTCCGATTTATTAATTAATTTGATCATGAACCTCCCGCAGGTTTGGGAACCTGCGGGAGGTTTTATTAGATAAATTTAGTTTTTTAAATATTTCTCCAGGAAGGCGAAGGTCTTCTCCCAGCCATCCACAGCCTGCTGTTGGCGATAGTTTGGGCGATGATGATAAAAGAAACCATGGCCTGCATCCGGGTACATATGGAAGTCATAATTCTTGCCATGCTTTTTGAGTTCTGCCTCGTGTTGGGCTACCTGCTCTGGCGTGGGGCTGCTGTCTTCCTCACCGAAGAGACCCAAAATTGGGCAGGAGAGGTCTTTGGTGTAATCAATCGGTGCAACGGGGAAGTTTTCATTTAAATCCTCTTCAGCCATCACAACCCGCCCACCCCAGCAATCGACAAGGGCATCAAAACCCTGTACGCGGCAGGCGGCCAGATAAGCATGACGGCCACCCGAGCAGGTCCCAAAGACACCAACCTTGCCATTGCTGTTGGGCAATGAGCGCAGATAAAGCATCGCCCCTTCAATATCACCGACAGCCTTGTCATCCGGGATCCCGCCAGCGCCACGTACTTTGGCAGCTACATCTTCAGGAGTTCCATGACCGGATCGGAAATAGAGATTGGGAGAGATGGCGGCATAACCATACTGAGCAAACTTCCGGGTGGCCTCCCGATACCATTCATCCCAGCCGGGCATATGGTGGATGATCACCATCCCGGGGAAGGGACCCTCTCCGGTAGGGCGGGCAAAATAGGCATTGATCAACTCTCCATTTGCCCCGGGCATTGTGACCGTTTCTGCCAGCATCCCTTCGTACATATCTGTGGTAAAGGTCATTTCTCTCTCCTGTCTGTTTAGCGAAATCTGATATAAATAGTCTAAATCATGAGAGTAGAGATGTCAATTGATTAAGTTGGATACCGCATCAGAGAAGGTTTTCTGAGCCTTTAGAAAGAACAGACAAAGAATCACTAGCCGATAACCCCCAAGTCAGGTCTCTTACCGGGTTTCACCATGGTGTTTTATATGTTTCACCATGGTGTTTAATTCATCAAGTCAGGAGTCATTCACGCATCAGTCTTGATATATTCGATATCTTGTAACATCTTTCTGACCAGCTTTCCGGGTCGAAAGCGCAGGCGGCTGCGCTTGATCCTGGAGGCGTTCACCATTTTCGGTGCAGGCGAGCCTTCCGCCTGAACACTTAAGTGGAAGCTGCCAAACTCGCCCAGGCGGACGATATTGCCTTCGGCCAGGAATTGTGGGATTGTTTGCAACATACCTTCGATGGCTCCCATCATATCCGCCTGGCTGACAGTCGAAATGGTAGCAATCCTGTTTGCAATATCACGCTGATCGACCTCCCCGCTCGCTTTCAGGCGAGGGTAGTAACTGACCGGGTCATTCGGTCTGGAGGGAATTTTATACGGGACGATAATATATTTGACAGGCATCTTGAGCGACCTCCTATTTATTGAGAATATCTGGACTCGAATTTAGCTAATAAACTCTCCACATAACGTGATTTGAACTGCTCGCTTGCCATGGCGCGTTTGAGCGGTGGCAGGCGCAGGATCACACCCAGCACTACCGCCAACACGCGGCCGGTTGTCAAAGATCAGATTCTGCAAATTACTGCTTTATATGATGTTTTCTAACTGTTTGATAAGCTCTGGCAAATCAGATTGAATGATCAACCACATGATATCGAAGTCAATCGCATCATACCCGTGGATCAGGCGGTTTCGCAAACTGACGATTTGTCCCCATGCGATTTCAGGATGTTCCATTTGAAACTCAACCGGAATACGGTTAGCAGCTTCCCCGATAATTTCTAACAATCTTGCTTGTGCGAGGTTGAACGTTCTATTGTCATCCAAATCCTGCCGTGACTTTTCCTGCGCCAAGTCAACAGACTCACGGGCATAGTCGCGCATATGCCGCAAAGCAATTAAGGGATCATGTCGCGACATATTCCACCCTGGCTTCGCGGTTTACTTCCTCCCGAAAATACTTGCTGATAAACCCCGATGTGTTCAGGTCCACTTTGTGCCCGAGAATTTCAGACAGTTCCTCTTGCATGCTGAAAAAAGCCAGTCCGGGCGTGTGACCGGGCTTGAACTCAACCAGCACGTCAATGTCACTGGTTGGCCCGAAGTCATCTCGCAAAACGGATCCAAAAAACGCCAGCTTGCGGATGTGATAACGTTGGCAAAATCCGGCAATTTTTTTGCGAGGAACCTTTATCTTCAACTTGTTCACAGGTCCATTATAGCAAATAATCTATCTGGACCCAAATCTTGTGATCAAGTTCTCCACATAACGTGATTTGAACTGCTCGCTTGCCATGGCGCGTTTGAGCGGTGGCAGGCGCAGGATCACACCAAGGACGGCAGCCAGCGCACGGTGATTCCACAGTACACGGTTATCGAAGATCAGATTCTGCAAATCGCCGCGCTCAATGGCCATCATCACCACGCGATGGGTGGAATTGAGGGGGGTGATCACCCGCTCCGGACGTGAGCGCAGGCTCAGGCCGTCGTGACCGCAGGTGCGCAGACAGACGCCGCAACCAAGACAGATATCCTCATCCACCTTGGCTTTTTTCATCTTCGGGTGGTTTGGATCATTGGTGGAAACCAGGGTCATGGCTTCCACAGGGCAGGCGTTGACGCATTTTCCACAGCCATTACAACTGCCCTCCTCCACAACCGGCAGGAAGTTGGTGGTATGGACGGGATTGAGCATCCCGAATTTGCGGGCGGCGATCATGGCCTCACAGCAGCATCCACAACAATTGCAAATAAAGTTGACCCCCTCGCGCGCATTTTCACCGAACTGGACCAAATTGCGCTCCTGAGCCTGCTGGAGCAGATCCATCCCCTCGCTGATATCCACCGGACGAGCGTAGCCGTGCCGGGTCAGGGCCGCGGCGGAGGTGTTGAAGGTCATACAGATATTCATGGGCGCGTCGCAATTGCGCTCCATATGCTCCATTTTATGACGGCAGTAGCAGACGCCGACTCCCCGGTGCGAGGCGGTCTGGATGATTTCGCTGGCCCGTTCGTAATCCAGGACGTGCAGGGCATTCTCGGAGGAGAGCACCGGTTCGTTGACGAAGACCCGCCCCAGTTGTGTTTCACCGCGTACGAATAGTTCACTAATAAAATCTTCTTCCACGTTGAGATATTGGTAGAACAATTCCCCGAGCACTTTCTGATCCACATCGCCGCGCAGGCGCATCATTGAGAACTCGAAAAAGCCAGCCATGGGCGGCGGGAGGGTGTAGGTCGTTTTCCCATTCGCGACGATATCCACCAGGATGGCGCGGCTCGCGAGTTCGTCCAAAACTTTTTGGGTTTCAAGGGCGTCCATTTTCCAGATGCGGCTGGCCTTTTCAGCGCTGAAGGGTTTGATCGGTAATAAGGCGACCAGCTCAGCTTCGCGCTCACTAACGAGAATCTTCAGGATCTTGTTCAGCGTCTCAGATGGTGGTGCGCCCTGCGGAAAACGGTTCAAGCGCTCAACCAACTCGGTATACCCGGATTTTAAGCTGGTATGTGACATACCCTGCCCTCCATGTTAGTTGTCGTCAATTTAATACTTATACTATAGCGAAAATGGCGGAGAGATGCAAGAAATTTTAAGGGAGACGAGATAAACCCATAGATAGAGTAAGGTTTGCTTTCTTACCAACGAGCGTGATCTCCTCTGCGAAACCGATCAGTGAATGATGGTATAAATACCCTTTTTGAGCTAAAGCCCTGCTCAACTATTGATATTCAGATAAACAGGGTATGAGCGTCCCGCAGGTTTATGTTGCTTTAAAATCTGAATCACGGGAACCTGCGGGACGTTTTACGTAGAGAAAATTAACCAACTTAGTGAACATCAATAACCTTGACACGGCAGGAATAATGTCTGACAATACATGATATTTGTTTCATGTATTATAAGTCAGGTTAGGACTACTAAAAGTGATGACTAAAAATAAATGGACTTTTGTTACAAATCACGCTGTTGTGCTGACATTCTTGAATCGTGAAGAAAATTTAACGGCGCGAGAAATTGCAATGACTTTAGGTATTACAGAAAGAACGGTCATTCGGATTATCAATGATCTTGAGGCGACCGATTATATTACCAAACGAAAAGTAGGCAGGCAAAATTGTTACACGATCAATACAGACCTGCCCCTTCGTCGGCATGACCAACGGGAAGTTCTTGCACATGAATTAATTCAGTTGCTTTCTCGTGGAAATTTAAAGGGAACCTAAAAAATGAAGAAAACAAAATATTTTTATGCTTTTGCTACAGTGATGTTAATGGGTAGCTTTTTACTTGGCGCGTGTGGCCCCAGTGACGGTGATGCAACTCCGACTCTCAGTGTTGAGGAAGTGCAAACTTTGGCTGTGGGGACATTTGCATCCGGCTTGACGGAGACAGCGATCGCTATGCCGACCAATACATCGACACCGACGCTGACCCCCTCACCGACATCGACAATTACTCCCATAATGACGAATACACCCGGCACGCCTTTTGCTTCCGGGGTTCTGCCAACTACATCGTGCAATAGTATGGCTTACGTTACTGATGTGAATATCCCTGATAACACCCCTATGAATCCTGGAAAAACTTTCACGAAAACATGGCGAGTCAGAAATAGCGGGACTTGCGTCTGGGAAGCGGGCTTTACATTCAACTTTGTCGGCGGTGATGCGATGGGAAGTTCCGCTCTCGTGCTGGATAAGCCGGTCAGCCCGGGCGCAGAAACAGAGCTGTCTGTTGCGATGACAGCGCCGAGCAATTCTGGCAATATTCGCAGCAATTGGCGAATGTCCACCGCAACTGGAACCTTCTTTGGCGACGAAGTATATGTGTTAATCGTTGTTGGCGGCGGCGGCAGCACATCTGCGACAGCAACAACAGTCCCTCCTGCAACAGAAACTTCGATTCCCTCTCCAACTCCAGAATAACCATAGCGCGAGTGTGTTTTAATCAATTCAGAGAATAGGCGATGTCTAAAAAAGAACTTTATTGGATTTTTGGCATTTCTATTGCCGGTGTGCTGATTATTGGGATACTGGTTCTTCTCATTATTGCTCAATCTGCCCAGTATCAAAAAACACCAGATGTGATTCCGACAATGGACCAAGGTTTGGTATCCACTACAGTTGCTCAGACGGTTGCGGCTGAATTTGCAAGACAAACAGCTGAAGTGACAGCGACGGTAACCAATGAGCCTACACCATTTGCAACCATGGTTTTCCCTACAGCCACACCAACGAACACCTTTATTTTTCCAACGATGATCGTTCCCTCAGTGACGCCGATCCCGATAGCCTGCGACCGTGTTCAGTTGATACGGGATGTATCCGTACAAGATAATTCTCCTTTTATGCCAGGGGATACTTTTACAAAAACCTGGCGGCTGAAGAATGTAGGGAGTTGTACCTGGACGCAGAAATATAATTTGGTCATCGTTTCAGGTGATTCTATGGGGGCTAAACAGGTGATCCCCTTGCCTGGAAATGTTGAGCCTAATCAAACCATCGACTTGTCTATTGCGATGAAAGCACCTGGAAAACTGGGTAATTATCGCGGAGATTGGTTGTTGGTGGACCCATTTGGAAAGCGTTTTGGGATTGGCTCGAAAGGAGACAGTAGTTTTTGGGTAGCGATCCGAGTGATGGATTTTGAAAACCCCAAGTTGGCCTATGACTTTGCCGCGAACTTGTGTCAGGCTGACTGGCAAAGTGGTGCTGGAACAATTCCCTGCCCAGGGACTAGCAGCGCGGTTGAAGGATATGCATTTCTGTCCGATAGCCCGCGTCTTGAAAGTCGTCAAGAAAATGAGTGGACTATTATCGTCCACCCCAATAACGCTAGCAAAGGTTGGATCAGCGGAGTCTATCCTGAATTTGTGATCGCGCCGAATCAACATTTTATTGCCTGGGTGGGATGTCTGGCTGAAAGTAAGGGATGTAATATAACTTTTCGTCTGGACATGAAAAATCTAAAGACGAATGTGGTCAAAAATTTGGGCGTCTGGGATGAAGTCTACGAAGGACTAGTTACCAAGATCGATCTGGATCTCTCGTCACATGCAGAGAAGCATGTCCAGTTTATTTTGACGGTTCAGGTGAATGGTGGTACACCCGAACGGGCAAATGCCTTTTGGTTTGTGCCGGGCATCATTCTGAAAGCGCCTCCGACTCCCACACGAGTCCCGCCGACCGCGACAATGACACCCACGGACATCCCGCCAACCGCGACAATGACACCAACGGACATCCCGCCAACCGCTACGCCTGACGGCGGTTAGTGTCCCATTTGTGACTCCACTGAAAAAAGGCAGATTGCTCCTCCTCAAAAGGGCAAAAGTTTAATA
>NZ_CEYOSI010000125.1:4902-10230 GCF_982879505.1 Candidatus Desulfolinea nitratireducens | reverse complement strand
GGTCATGTTCAAAATGTGAGAAATAGGATGGCATAAACCTTAATATCCTGTTGCCTCTACTTGTAACCCTATTTTGCTATTGTTATTGATGTTCACTTAAGTTGGTTAATTTTATCTACATAAAACGTCCCGCAGGTTCACGTGATTCAGATTTTAAAGCAACATAAACCTGCGGGACGCTCAAAAACTGTTTATCTGAATATCAATAGTTGAGAATGTAGCGTGGGGAGAGGGTTGATTTTGTCAAAAATACTTCCGGTTGCAAGGGAAGAAGTGGGCCTACGTGGATTAGAAGTATAGTTGTTCATTTTTTAACAAAAAGCAGTATAAGATGAATGAACGCAAATTGCGCAGTAATATATGTTTAATTAAGCTATTTTGTCACAAATTTATTGAATCTTGCAACAAAGTATGCTGTTTATGGGCAAGGAGGTGCATAATCGAAATTGGGAAGAACAGGGATAATTTATTATAGAACGCATATAAAAATTTTCAAAAGTAAGCGTATAATACGCTTTGATTAAAAAAAAAAGGAATTGCGCTCATATTTTTTATAAAGAAAATTCATTTTTGAATGCAATTTCATGAGCGGTGATTGTATACAATGAAAAATCTTCATATTTTCTTCACGGGTTCATGAGAGAATAAGAGCGCTTTGGGTACAATAACTGCTAGATTTGTTTTACAGAATAAATTAATATGCTTTTTGGAGGCGTTAAGAATGAAGAAGTTGAGTAAAAAAACCTGGATCATTATCATTGTAGTAACTATTGTTGCTGTTGGAGCTTTTGTGACAATTAATGCAAATGCGAAAAATGTAGCCAGTAGCGAATATCAAACAGTGGAAATTGAACGTGGTAATTTAACCGCTACAGTTGGCGCTACTGGAACCGTGCGTTCAAATCAGAGCGCATTGTTAAACTGGCAAACAAGTGGGACTGTTGATAATGTAAATGTAAATGTCGGTGACGAAGTAACTGCAGGTGCCATCCTGGCTTCTCTGGAAAGAACCTCATTGTCTCAGAATATTATTATGGCGCAATCAGATCTGGTTAGCGCAGAAAAAAATATGGATGATCTCCTTCAATCAGGAACGGCTGGTGCACAGGCTCGAGTTGATTTACGTAATGCGGAAGATGTTTTGGAAAAGGCGCAGGATTACCGTAATTCGTTAAATGATCCCTATGAATTTGAAGAGATCAGATATCAAACAATTAACGGAAAAAGATTCCCCACTTTGAAAACTATAAAAGTCGATGAGGCAGATGATGAGACTAAAGAGAAATCGGATCAAGATCTTGCTTTGGCGCAAGCAAAATATGACGATGCCCTGCGTGCCTGGGAACGTGTATCGGAAGGCCCACACAAATCCGATGTAACCGCTGCTCAAGCTCAGATAGATGCGGCGCAAGCGACCATGAATTTGGCACGATTGACAGCTCCTTTTGAGAGCACGGTTACGCAAATTGATATCATGCCTGGGGATCAGGTTTCTGCAGGAACACTTGGATTCCGGATTGATGACCTAAGTCACCTTCTGGTAGATGTAGAGCTCTCTGAAGTGGATATAAATAGGGTTAGCATCGGGCAGGTAGTTGCCCTTTCTTTCGACGCGATTTTGGAAGAAGAATATCATGGCGAAGTCATCAAAGTTGGACAAATCGGTAATGAAGTTCAAGGTGCTGTCAACTTTATCGTGACGGTCGAATTGATCGACGCAGACGAGCTTGTCCGTCCTGGCATGACCGCAGCCGTCAATATCGTTGTCAAAGAAATTGAAGACACAATTCTTATCCCCAACCGGGCAGTTCGCCTGGTGGATGGCAATCGCGTAGTTTATATTCTCAAGGATGGTATGCCTGAAATGGTCGAAATACGGCTTGGGGCCTCTGCAGAGGCAATGAGTGTTCTTGCCTCCAATGATTTGGAAGAGGGCGATCTGATCATTCTCAATCCCCCAAGCAATTTTGATATGGGCGGCGGGCCTCCTGGTTCAGGTCAGGGAAGGAATTAAGAAAAATGGATGATAATGTCATTGTTACTCACGATTTGACGAAGGTTTATAAGATGGGCTTAGTGGAAGTCCATGCGCTGTGCGGCGTGTCATTGGAGATCAAACGCGGAGAAGTCGTCGCAATTATGGGCGCATCCGGCTCCGGGAAGTCCACCTTAATGAATACGCTGGGTTGTCTCGATCAGCCCACCAGTGGTGAGTATATTCTGGATGGTGAGATTGTTGCAGACCTGGATGACGATCAGCTCGCGGATATTCGAAACCGAAAGGTCGGGTTTGTCTTCCAGAGTTTTAACTTGCTGCCGCGCTCCACGGCTTTGTCAAACGTTGAATTGCCTCTTCGCTACTCGGGCATTACCAGTGGGCGTAAAGAAAAAGCGCGCCTTGCCCTCGAATCGGTGGGACTTTCCGACCGGATTGACCATCGCCCCGCCGAACTTTCCGGCGGTCAACAACAGCGCGTAGCTATCGCACGTGCTTTGGTCAACGATCCTGCCATTATCATGGCAGATGAGCCTACGGGTAATCTCGACTCAAAGGTAGGCCAGGAGATCATGGATTTGCTCCTCAATCTAAACAAGGAAAGCGGAACAACGCTAATTATCATTACCCACGATCGAAAAATTGCTGCGCAAGCTCAACGCATTATCCGTCTTCATGATGGACGTATTCGAAAAGAGGTGGCAGCATGAATATCTGGCGAGCAGTAATCGAAGCCCTCGAAAGTCTGAATGGCAATAAAATGCGCTCAGGCCTCACCATGCTGGGTATCGTCATTGGTGTCGGTGCGGTTATCGCCATGTTGGCACTTGGCGCAGGAGCGCAAGATACCATTCTCGGCTCTCTTAGCGGAATCGGTACAAATCTGCTCTTTGTTTTCAGCGGTGGCGAGGACGAATCCATTCGTAACCCGGAACCCCTCACCATGGGTGATGTGGACGCGCTTGACGACTCCTTTTTTGCGCCCTCCATTCAGGCCGTTGCCCCTGTTTTACAGGGGAATGCCGAAGTTTCTCATGGTGGAGAAGTAAGTACGGTCACCTTAACCGGTATAACCCCCGCATATTTTCCTGTGCGTAATTATACAGTTATAGAAGGAGAAGAAATTACGGAAGAACATATCCTGGGGCGTGCTTCAGTTATTCTATTGGGTGTCGAAGTTGCCGATACCCTTTTTGGCCGTCGCTTTGGTCTTATCGGAGAAACTGTCCGTGTAGAGGGACAGCCTTTTCGCGTGATCGGTATTCTTGAAGAACGCGGTGGCGGCATGATGGGCAGTCAGGATAATGAGGTTCTTGTTCCATTCAGCACCGCTCAGGCCCGTATTCTCCGTCGCAGCCCAGCCGATAGAGTGGACGTTATTTTTGTTCAAGCCGTAGACGCGGATTCGGTTCTGGAAGCGGAGGAAGAGATTTCACAGATCATCTCTCAGCGACATCGGAATGCAATTGGGGAAAATGATTTTACTATCTTTTCTCAACAGGACATGGTGGATACGGCCTCCTCGATTACCGGAATCCTGACAACCTTTATTGGCGGGATCGCTGCAATCTCTCTTCTCGTTGGCGGGATCGGGATTATGAATATCATGCTTGTCTCAGTTACGGAACGTACGCGGGAGATCGGTTTGCGCAAGGCACTTGGCGCGCGCAAGCGGGATATTCTGATCCAGTTCCTGACAGAATCATCTCTCCTTAGCCTGGTTGGAGGGATTATCGGTATCTTTCTTGGGTGGGCAATTGGTGCGATTGTCGGATTAATTTCCGCAAACTCTGGTACCGATTTTGATCCCATTGTCAGTCTTGGTGCTGTGTTGCTTGCTACGATATTCTCAACAGTGATTGGTCTTTTCTTTGGGATTTACCCCGCAAATCGTGCTGCGAACCTGGTCCCGGTTGAAGCCTTGCGCTACGAATAATCATTGCCTCCCTCATTTTTATAAAAAATGGGGGAGGGCGGGTGAGGGTGGACTATAATCTCATCAATGCTTAAGAAAATATTCCAGATTTCTACTTACCTTGTTTTCAGCTCGATCTGGGTTTTCATGCTCAGTGCGAGTGCAACGCTGCCTGATGCCGAGATTGATCAGTTTAGCGATTATACGCGGGGCATTAAATATAATTATTTTCGTTGGGTGGCAAATGCCTCCTGGATTAAACTTCAGCAAGCTGCGTTGGGAAGCCCTGGTTATATTGATCGTCCAACTCAAAAAGAGATTGTCATGGACTATCTCCGCCAAATGGAGCGAGTCTTACAGACAGAATATGAATTGGACCAACTCTATGCCAATCCGGAGATCGTCGACCCAGAAGCATCTTCAGCAGATTTGCGGGCACGCCTTGAAGCTCTTTATGCGGAACAACGTCAATTGGCACCCTTTGCCGAATCCGTTCTTGAGGGACAGATCAGTGCTGTTTTAGCGGAAGCCGGCCTGACTACTGGTGGGCAACCCCTGCCCGGTCCTCTGTATCATATCTCTCCCTTGCCAATGGCATTGATCATTTCTCCCAGAGATACGATTCGTCAAGATGAAAACATCTCTCTCCTCGCTGATTTTCCCGTAGACGAACAGGATGCACTGGAAGAAAGTATTGCCACCGATCTTGAGTTTTCTGCGCTCGTTGTACCGGTGGGTGGAATTGGGATCTATCCGACCATGGGGATGCGCTCGACAAACTTGCCCTGGATTGTAGACACGATCGCGCATGAGTGGATGCATAATTATCTTTCCTGGCATTTGCTCGGTGCAAATTACGGGACTACGCCTGAGCTGCGGACGATCAATGAAACAGTTGCTTCGATCGTGGGCAGTGAAGTAGGGCGGATTGTGCTTGAGCGATATTATCCCGAACATCTTGCTCGTGAGCATCCTCCTGTTGATTTGCTCTCGTTTTCTGAGGGACCTCTCGGCCCCAATTTTTTTCCACCACCTTTTGAATATCGGGCTGAGATGCATAAAACACGCCTACATGTGGATGAACTTTTGGCAGAGGGAAGTACCGATGAAGCCGAAGCATATATGGAATACCGTCGTCAGATTTTTTGGAATCACGGCTACGCCATCCGTAAGCTAAATCAGGCTTATTTCGCTTTTTACGGCGCCTATGCAGACGTGCCAGGCGGTGCGGCAGGTGCAGATCCCGTTGGTCCTGCAGTGCGCGCCCTTCGAGAGCAAAGCGATTCTCTTTCAGATTTTGTCCACAAAATTATGTGGATAGATTCCTTTGAAAAATTACAGGAAATGGTAGAGTGAGTTCCGAAGTCTAAAGTCTAAAGTCTAAAGTCTAAAGTCTAAAGTCTAAAGTCTAAAGTCT
>NZ_CEYOSI010000125.1:0-4802 GCF_982879505.1 Candidatus Desulfolinea nitratireducens | reverse complement strand
AAGTCTAAAGTCTAAAGTCTAAAGTCTAAAGTCTAAAGTCTAAAGTCTAAAGTCTGAATTCTTAGGTCAATAAAATGCGTAAATCAATTTTCCTTCTCGGTATCTCGGTATTTTTTTTAAGTGCATGTTCTTCAAGTGCTCCCCCCACACCAATGCCAACGGAAGTTCGCCTTATCTTCCCTGAGACGCCAACGCCAGCCGCACCGGAATGCAGCGCGACCAGGATCATTCCCACACCTGCTTCCGAGGAAGCCTCCCTCTTCCCTCCGGTTACTAAAGACGATATGGTGCGCGGACCCCAGGACGCGGCGGTTACTATTATCGAATACGGCGATTTTCAGTGACCAGGTTGTGCTGCTCTTGCGCCCGTGCTGGCGCAACTCGAAGAAGAATACCCTCAGGACCTGCGTGTTATTTATCGTGATTTTCCGCTCTTGACCAATCCTGGACACGAAAAGGCTGGCCTCGCCGCACAAGCTTCCCACGCCGCTGCTGTACAGGATAAATTCTGGGATATGCATACGCTCCTATTCACGGAGCAAAGTTATTGGTCATCCCTTGAAATGGATGAATTTGAGCGTTGGCTGGTCGCCGAAGCGACAAATCTTGGCATAGATGAAACGCAGTTTTTAGAAGACATCCAAAGTGAGGCAATTATTGAAAAAGTGGAACAGGCTTTCATTGATGGAGAGAAGACCGGTTTACCAGGGACGCCCTTTTTGCTGATCAACGGGCAGATCTATACAGGCCCTGCAGATTATGGGAGTTTGAAGCAGATTATCAGCCTGATCAGCTTGGGAGCCCGACAGTTTACCAATTGCCCGCCGCAGGTTATTGACCTGTCAAAAGAATATCTCGCTTTTCTGAAATTTAAAAAAGGGGAGGTAGTGATCCAGTTTTATCCACAGCAGGCCCCAATTGCGGTAAATAACTTTATATTTCTTGCGCAGGAAGGTTGGTTTACGGGGAATACCTTTCATCGCGTTCTCCCGGAATATTTTGCCGAAAGTGGCGATCCCAGCGGTACGGGGCAAGGAAACCCCGGCTATTTTTTCAAAAACGAGATCGATCCCTCGCTGTCATTTGATCGCCCGGGCGTGGTGGCAATGAAAAACCTTGCTCCGGATACCAATGGAAGCCAATTTTTCATCACCTATGCCGCTGAGCCCTCTTATGATGGCAAGTATACGATTTTTGGACAGGTTCTCAGTGGAATGGAGATTCTTAAGGAACTTACGCCCCGCGATCCGCAATTTGGAGAGGTTCTGCCACCGGGTGACCAGTTGCTTGGTGTGACAATTGAAGAGCGATAATATGCGGTATAATCGCTCGCTGGAATTAAATTGCTGGCAAATAATATAAAAAAGAGAGTGCATAATGGAACTACTAAAAACTTTTGTTGATATCTTTATCCACCTTGACGTATATCTGAGCGACATTATTTCTCAATACGGCACGTGGACTTATGCGATCCTTTTCGCAGTCATCTTTGTCGAAACAGGTCTCGTCGTGATGCCCTTCCTCCCTGGAGATTCACTTCTCTTCGCTGCCGGAGCAATTGCAGCGTTGCCATCGAGTACCTTGAATATCTACACGATGGTCGCATTATTGATGGTTGCCGCCATTCTGGGCGATACCGTCAATTACTGGATCGGTCATTCATTGGGTGAAAAAGCCTACCAGAGTAAATGGGTCAAGAAGGAATATCTTGATAAAACCCATGCCTTCTTTGAGAAGCACGGTGGCAAAACCATCTTCCTGGCGCGGTTTGTGCCAATTATCCGCACTTTTGCGCCCTTTGTTGCAGGTGTTGGGCAAATGTCTTACCGCTACTTCTTCTCTTATAACGTCTTTGGCGGATTGGTTTGGGTGCCTCTTTTTGCCTTTGCTGGCTACTTTTTTGGCAATATGGAAATTGTCAAACATAATTTTTCGGTAGTGATTTTGGCAATTATTGCCATTTCCCTGGTGCCTGTTTTTGTCGAAGCCTGGAAAGCACGAAAGGAAGGCAAGGCAGAAAAAGCAGAAACTGAATCAGCGTAAATTCTTAATACGAATGATCAAAGCCCCGACGCGAATTCAAAGCCTCGGGGCTTTTTTGTAAATTTGATGAGAAAAAACTGGCCTACATTTCTAACTGTAATCATGGCATTGCTGATCGTTATCCTGGCGAATGGCGGCAATTTGCCCCGTTCGATCACTCGGATTTATGATTTTCCCTATGGGGATAAAGCGGGACACTTTCTGATCATGGGGCTACTTTGTTTTTTTCTTAATCGGACAGCCCTCGCATCGTTCCCGGGGAGTAGACCTGCCACCCTAATCTGGAGGGTGAGTCTCATCCTGGCATTTGTCGTGACGCTTGAAGAACTCTCTCAACAATATATTCCCCGGCGCACATTTTCCTTGATCGATCTTGCTTTCAGCTATGCAGGAATTGCCTTTTTTGGATGGTTGGTGGCTCGCAAAAACAGGCCTGCAAAAACTCCCCGGTGATAATCAACATATCGAAGAGTTCAGTTAGCTTTTGTTGATGTTCACTAAAGGTCGTTGTCTTTAGCTAAATAAAACGTCCCGCAGGTTCAAGTTGCTAAAGGACTTGAACCTGCGGGACGTTCATACCCAATTTTCTGAATATCAAATGGATGGGGTATCTAGTATTCTTTTTTGTGAGAATATGAGACCCCTCTTGTCCACGCAGGTGCAGGGCGCTGAATGGGTTCTCGGCCATAAAAAAGATCGTCCATCCACAGAGCAACCCGACGAAAAAAAACTGATCGGGCGATTCCCCAACGGACAAGATTGTGAGCGGAATTATTGGGGTGGGAAAATGGGCAAACTGTCATACAGCGCCCACAGTCGGTGCCGATCACATTCCAATAGGCAAAGCAGCTCTCAGGTTCGATGCGCCAGCGAAATGCACCATCAACTTCTTCCTGATGACCAAATGGAATCGATTGACTGGGACAATTATCCGCGCATTTTTTGCAGATATTGCAAAAATCAATCGTAGCAGAATCGCTAGAGCGTGGGTCTGCGATCAATGGCAAATCGGTCGTTACCACGCCCACACGTACACGTGGGCCCTCATTGGGAGTCATGAGTAGTGACATGCGGCCAAACTCTCCCAAACCGGCGTCGCGAGCAACCAAAGGGGCAATTACCTGATAGTTTCCATCAATATGGGCGCGGGCGGCATATCCGAGTGAACGAATGACGCTGGCGATTTGCACAGCAACGCGAGCGCTCTCGACATATTGCTTGGCTGATTCCATCACGACCGGAGCATGGGGAGCATCGCCCATCATTTCATGATCCATCTCCACAGTAAGTGCAATCGCAAAGGTGTGATCCAGGCTGATTGGTGCGCCATAAATACCTGCGCCGCGTCCGGTATGCGAATAAATATGATAAGGCTCCAGGTGAGTGATCCCTACATCCAGGGCCCCATAATAAAGCGACAATTTTTTTAGGTAAGAGCTAATCTCTTCAGTGGAAAAGGTCAATTGTGTTTCTGCTATCGGTCCGTCCACAGCATCTCGAAGTGCACTTGTGAGGGCAAAGCTTGCCTCTGGCGCGGTAAATAGCAGAGGGTCGAAAAACTTTGCCCGCGGCGAGAGCAGGCCCGGTTTCGTCCGTGTTCGGTCATCAATCAGTTTGTCTTCAGGATGGTTTTTATAATAGCTTTCATATTCGGGTGAACCAACTTTGAGATTGGCTCTGGCAAACATGATCCTTCTTTCGTCAAATTGTTTTTTGGGAACATCGTTCAGGATGTTGACATTTCCGATTGGAAGGACAAAGAGAACGATCAATCCAAATCCCAATGATCCCATAATCGAGAGAATAGTCACGCGCGCAGACGTGGGCATGCCTGCCGCTAAAAAGAAAAATACCGCCCCTGAAATGGCTCCGCTAAAGGAGACGCGGGCAGCACGTTTTTCTTTTTCCCTGATCGATAAGAGACCAAAAAAGGCGAGGCTGAAAAAGACAGCCGCGCCAATGAGAAGAAGAGAAATAATTGTAAAATTTGTCATTATTTATCTTTTTTTCCTTTTAAAACGACTCTGATCGGAGTGCCAAGAAATTCGTACGCTTCGCGAATGCGATTTTCAATAAAACGCCGATAAGTAAAGTGCATCAGCTTTGGATCGTTGACGTAGAGCAGGAATGTTGGTGGGTCTGAGCGGACCTGCGTGCCATAATAGATTTTTAGCTGCTTCCCAGCTTGCGAAGGTGCAGGATGTGCATCCTGGGCTTCCCGAAGAATTTTATTCAACTTGGAGGTTGGGATGCGTGTGAGCCGAGCCTCCTGAACCTCCAGAGCTAGAGGAAGAACCTTGTCAACCCGCTGTCCTGTTTTTGCAGAGATGAAAAGCAAGGGGACATAGGGCATAAAATTGAGTTCGTGGAGGATTTTTTCAGTATAGTAATTCATCGTATAGGAGTCTTTTTCGACGGCATCCCATTTATTGACAAGGACGACTGTGCTTTTCCACGCATCAAGAATAAATCCGGCAATATGCAGATCCTGGGATGTGATCCCCGTCTCGGCATCGATCAATAACAGAGCTACATCAGCGCGTTCAATTGCTTTATGGGCTCTTAAGACGCTATATCTTTCTACGCCAGGATCGATTTTGCCTCTTCGGCGAATGCCTGCGGTATCGATCAGGGTTAGTGGAATGCCCTCATATACAAATTGTGTATCAACTGCATCGCGTGTTGTTCCTGCAATCGGACTGACAATGGAACGTTCTTGTCCGACCAGCTTATTGAGCAGGCTGGATTTCCCAGCGTTT
>NZ_CEYOSI010000124.1:0-10251 GCF_982879505.1 Candidatus Desulfolinea nitratireducens | reverse complement strand
GGCAGGGCTACTATCGGAGCGACTATATTCGCATGTGGTGGCCGAATCAGGATTATTACGGGCTAACCTTTAAGCGTAACGCTGAATTGGAGTTTGATGAAAGCTATCCGTGCACTGGTGTCTGGAGTATTCTAAAAACTTTCAAAGGAATAGATTATTCCCGAATTTGCCAGGTATTCACAAACCCAGAAATGTTCGCTGCTATTTTTGATATTTGGGCAAATCGGGACTACAGCAAATATGCAAAGGCAACTGGAAAAGAAACGCTGACAGCCATAAACTGGGATCCTTCCGATGATATGAGACTCTATATTCGAAAAGATGTCGCGGCTCAAGTCTGGAATTATGGGGTCACCCCCGCAACAAGTGAAGAAACAATTATCGACCCCTATCAAGAGAATACAATTACGCTTGGCGCTGATTTCACAATCGGATCCAATGGTACAAATCCAGGAGATTTTGACGCCCCGCGCGGAATCGCTTTTGCCCCTGACGGCAGTTTCTATGTAGCAGATTCCCGCAACCACCGTATACAGCATTTTGACAAGGAAGGCCAATTTATTAATATGTGGGGTCAATTTGGGGACTCGACCTTTGATGATTTGCCCGGTGGAACACTCAATGAACCCTGGGGGGTTGCAGTTGGTCCTGATGGCTCCGTCTACGTTTCGGATACCTGGAATCATCGCATCCAAAAATTCGATCCTGACGGGACACCGATCACACGTTGGGGGCATTACGGCCAGGCTGAAGATGGTGAAGCCTTTTGGGGCCCGCGGGGAATTGCGGTTGATGCCCAGGGCCAGGTTTATGTATCAGATACCGGAAACAAGCGGATTGTTATTTTTGACGCGGACGGAGGCTATATCACAGAATTCGGTACAACAGGCATGGGTGCAGGTGAATTCGACGAATCAGTCGGTGTTGCCGTCGATTCAAAGGGTATAGTTTATGTCACTGATACCTGGAATCAGCGAGTCCAGTCTTTTTCGCACAATTTAGATGGAACTTTGTACTTCCCGCTTGATCAATGGGAAATCGCTGGTTGGTATGGGCAATCTCTTGACAATAAACCCTTTATTTCAGTCGATAATAATGGTGCGGTCTTTGTAACGGATCCTGAAAGCTATCGTATTTTACAATTCTCTACTGATGGCGAATTTATTCGAACCTGGGGTGATTTTGGTTACGATGACCAAAGTATTGGACTTGCCGCAGCAGTTACAGTTGACCAGGAAGGGTATGTGTGGGTCACAGATGCGGGAAATCACCGCGTAATGCGTTTCAGTTTGCCGGATTAACAAAACCACATTCCATTGTCATATAGTGTGAAGACAAAAATCACAGGTGCTATAAATTTTGCTCTGTGATTTTTTGCCGATGGTATAATCGATTTGTTAAATTAAATGGGATACGATTCCGTCATTGCCTGTACTGAGCCGCAGGCACACGTGCGAGTCAGTTTTCCCGCCGAAGCAATCCCAATCTCAGAGCGGGAGATTGCTTCACTTCATTCGCAATGACCTTGGTTTCGTAGAATTATAAAGTCCTGAAATTAGAATTAATAATCCTTAATTATGAAGGAGTCTGAATGAAGATTCATGAGTACCAATCCAAACGCATCTTCGCCAAATATGGTGTTCCCATTCCAAACGGGAATGTCGCAATTACGCCAAAAGATGCGCGGGATATTGCCAAAGACCTGGGCGGTCGCGTAATTATTAAGTCTCAAGTTTTGGTAGGCGGACGCGGAAAGGCCGGCGGTGTAAAACTTGCCAACTCCCCGGAGGAGGCAGAAAAATATGCTGCGGCTATTTTAGGCATGGATATCAAGGGGCTTACCGTACGAAAGGTACTGATTGACGAAGCAACCAATATCAAAAGTGAAATTTACCTTGGAATTACAAACGACCGTGCCAGGCGTATGCCTGTCATGATGGTCTCAGCTGAAGGTGGCGTGGAGATCGAAGAGGTTGCACGCAAGACCCCTGAGAAGATCATCAAAGCCCATATCCATCCTCTTTTAGGTTTACAAGGTTACCAAATACGCGATATTGCTGCCAGCATTGAATTACCCCGCAAGCACTGGAAAGAATTTGGCGTGATCGCCAGTGGGCTTTGGCAGGCATATAATGAAAGTGATGCAACCCTTGCTGAAATAAACCCCCTGGTCATTACAGATGAAGACACTCTGCTTGCTGTAGATGGCAAAATGCTGATCGATGACAGCGCTATCTTCCGTCACCCCGATATTGCCGAGATGCGCGATATTGACGTCGAGGCTGAGGCTGAAACCATCGCCCGCGAACATGATCTGTCTTATATCAAACTTGACGGTGAGATTGGCTGTATGGTAAATGGTGCGGGCCTGGCAATGACAACGATGGATATCGTCAAACTCTTTGGAGGCAGCCCAGCCAATTTCCTGGATATTGGCGGCGGAGCAGATGCGGAAAAAGTGGGCGCTGCTTTCCGCATTATTCTTTCTGATCCAAATGTCAAGGTTGTGTTGATCAATATCTTTGGCGGCATCACTCGTTGTGATGAAGTCGCGAAAGGCGTTCTTGAAGCCATTGATGAGGTTAAACCGGATGTACCCATGGTCGTTCGACTGGTGGGGACCAATGCTGAAGAGGGCCGTAAAATGATCGCCGAAGCAGATATGATTACTGCAGAAACCCTTGCCGACGCCGCTAAGAAAGCCGTCGCTGCGTCCAGGGAGGCCTGAGATGAGCATTTTAATTAATAAGGAAACCCGTCTATTGGTGCAGGGCATCACAGGAAATGAAGGTCTCTTTCATACCAATCAGATGGTCAATTATGGAACAAATGTCGTGGGAGGCGTGACCCCCGGCAAGGGTGGCGAGTGGGTGCTGGATGGCAAGGTCCCCGTCTTTGATTCCGTTAAAATCGCCGCCGAAGTGACCGGCGCCAACACCAGCGTGATCTTTGTCCCGGCGCGCTTCGCCGCAGATGCGATCTTTGAAGCCGCAGATGCAGGAATTGAATTTATTGTCTGCATCACCGAGGGTGTCCCCGTCAAAGATATGATGCGCGTACGTGCGTATATCGACCAACTCGACACACGCTTACTTGGCCCAAATTGTCCCGGTCTGCTGACGCCTGGCGAGGCCAAAGTTGGTATTATTCCCGGCAATATCGCCATCCCCGGCAATGTCGGGGCAGTCTCCCGCTCTGGAACCCTGACCTACGAAGTGCTTTACGCCCTCAAACAAAAGGGCATGGGCGCATCCACATGCGTGGGCATTGGTGGCGACCCGGTCAACGGCACAAACTTTGTTGATGTCCTGGCCATGTTTGAAGAGGACCCCCAAACCGACAAAATAGTCATGCTCGGTGAGATTGGCGGGACGGACGAAGAAATGGCCGCTGAGTTTATTGCCACGAGGATGACCAAACCTGTCGCAGCCTTTATTGCAGGGCAAACCGCCCCACCCGGCAAGCGAATGGGCCACGCCGGCGCGATCATTCAATCTGGCTCTGGCGCAGCAGCTGATAAGATCAAAGCCCTCGAAGAGGCAGGTGTCCGGGTTGCCAAACACCCCGAAGAATTACCCGATCTCTTGGGTTAATTTCAAGTGATAACCCAAGGTCCCGTTCCTTCAAAAGGAACGGGGCCTTTTTATTATTTTCGTTTTTTGAAGGCGATGAGTTTTCTTTCAACACATAAATCATTAAGATTTGACCGTTTTCTATCGATTTCCTTGACGATGCTCACTCTGAGTGGTATAGTTTCGCCCAACATGAAAAACTATCACCTTTCCGCGACCAATAATACTAACAATATGACTACCCGTAAGCATTACGGGACGTTGGCGCGCAGCTATAAGGAGAAGTAAGTTTATTCCGCTAGCAAACGTAATAACGCCCCGATAAATTTCGGGGCTTTTTCTTTAAATAAGGAGAATGATGCAAATGCCCACCTCACCAGATCAACCCGTTTTTGTAGTTCCCCAGGAGAATCTTGTCCCATCCAGCGACCATCTTTCAAAAATGACCGATATTCCAGCATCAAGGATGTTTTTGATCAAAAAATCGCTCGATCAATATCAGCAAAAGGCGCCTGACAGCCCCATCTACGACGCTTCTCAGGGTGATGGCGGGGCCAGTTTGCCTGGTACACCTCCTGAAATCCTTGAGCGCGCCGCCCAGATGCAGATCGATCATGGCACAGGTTACGACTCTCCCTTTGGGACAGTCGCTTTCCGCGAGGTTGTCGCTGAAAAATATTGGCAGTTTTCCCCCGGCCTTGGGGTCGGCCCCGCTAATATTATCGCAACAGTCGGTGGACGTGATGCCCTGGTTAAAGCCTACGAAGCCATGCTCAGTCTTGGCCATGGACGTCAGGGAGATGCCCTGCTGGTTTCCCGTGTTCCGTGGCTTTCCTATAACTGGGGACCTTACGGTGTGGGAGCAAACGTGATCCTTGCCCCGGGCCGCGAAGAGGAGGCCTGGACCTATAGCGAGGAGGGCATCCGGGCCAGTGTAGATTTTGCCGCCAAATCGGGTCGCAAGATCGCCGGGATGGTGGTCACAAATCCCGATAACCCCACCGGACAGACGATTACCCCCGAAAAACAAATTGCACTGGGAAAAGCCGCCCTCAAGGCCGGGATTGCCTTCGTTCTCTATGACTGGATCTATCATCAGGTCACCGATGAGGAACCAATGGATATCAATGCTTTTCTTCGCGAATTCACGCCTGCCGAACGGGATCGTTTGATCTTCCTCGATGGCCTGACAAAAAGTTTGGGTGCCTCGAATATCCGCAGTGCGCATCTGATTGTTCCCGAAGCAGTCAGCAAATTTATCGTCGCGCGCGCCTCGCACAATGTGATCCCCTCCTTCTATGGCCTGGCTGTTGCGATGGCTGCTTATGAAATGGGCTATAAAGAGGCCAGTCGCTCCATTGTGGAGCCGACCAACGCCAGCCGGAAAGTCTTGCAAACCTTTCTTGAGAAAGAAAATTTCAAATATATTATCGGCAAGGGCTATTATGCCTTTATTCATGTTGGGGATTGGATCAAAGCCAAAGGTTGGGAAGATAGTGAGGCTCTTGGGCAGTATCTCGCCGAAGAACATGGGGTCGCGACTGTTCCAGGAGGTTTCTTCTCAGCTTATGGAAAAGATTGGGTCCGGTTTTCTTACGCTACGCCACCTGAACGAACCCAGGGCGCTGCTGAGCGTTTGCTGGAAGGGTTGAAGGCCCTCGAATGAATCAAAAAAACGGGATCAAGCCAAAATCCAACACGATTCGGCTTCTCATCATCGCTGCGGGAAAAGAATATGACCTATAATCCCGGTCAATTTGCCAAAAAATACCAGCTTTCTCTCGAAACAGCCCGACAGGATTACCCTCAATATGGAACCTGCGGATTGGAGCTTGAACTATTTTTACTCGATTCTGATTTGCGACCCCTCCTGACTGTCGGTACCGGTCCGGGTAAAAAATCATTTGTTGATTATCTTCGTGAGAATCATATTCCTGAAAGTGTGAGAGATCTGACCGACCTCGAGGCCTTTCAATGGATGATCGAATGGGGCACCCACCCATATTATTCGGCACGGGGTGCTATCTACGAGGGACGCATCCTTCAAGGGGTGGTTTTGAATGCCCTCCATCAGGCCGGGCAGAAATTTGATGAAAAGCTCCACATCTGGCATGGTAATCTCCCCTATCAGACCACCGTCAATTATGATTCTATTCCTGGTGGCTGGCATATCGCCAAGCGTCGCTATATTGAACGCTGTGTGGACACCTATGGTGACGCCCTCTCAACTGCGGGAAATCACGCCAATATCTCACTCCCCGAACCGCTCCTCGCCTGGGATTTTATGCACCTGCCTGCATCAGCGCGGAAAGACACTCATCTGGATAATTACAAAAACGATTTCTATATTACTGCAACACGACTATTGCGGGCATTCGCGCCCCTCTTCATTGCGACGTCAGCATCATCACCTTTTCAATCAGAAATACGTGACGGGCGAGCTGTAGTTATCCTCACTGAACATAATTCGCTTCGCAGTCTAATATTCCCAAAGCCTCCAGCCCTCGATGTCCCTGATCTTTACAGGTCCCATCAGGATTATCTGCAAACATCATATGATCTTGTTCGTCAAGGTGTCCGCTTTGGCAATAATAACTGGATGCCCGTTCGGGCTCGCTCCCTTGAAGAACGAGTCGAAAGGCTTGTGGAAGTCACCAGTGAAGAATTGGAACGCCTCTATTCGAGCGGGCTTTATGCATCCGGCGAAGTTCAATCTCTTGATGAGATGGCACATCAGATCGAGATCCAGAATATGCTTGCCCGTGTGGATTTGCCAATGACCCGGGTTGAGGTGCGGACCGATGACGGCGGAAACCCCCTCGATCTCGAACTTGCGAATATGACCCTGAAGAATCTCCTGATGATGCGCATCTACGCCGATCCCGAATTTGCGCGGGCCTTCCGTTATGACAGCGAGGATATTCGCCGCGCCCGTCGAAATGAAACAATCGCAGGTCAAAAAGGATTAGTGGCGGAAATTGACAACCCATTTACTGGTAAACCCATCACCATGCGCGAATTTCTCCGCTGGACCCTCGATAAAGTGCGTCCTTTGGCAGAAGCGCTGGATCAATGGGATCAACTACATCCCCTCAAAGAGATGGTTGCCGGCGCCCCAAATACGGCCCAACGCCTGCGCGAAGAAGTTCGCGCTCAAATTGGCTTAGGTGACGAAGTCCCTCCAGAACTTTTTAGGGAGATTGTTACCAAGCATGAAAAAATGATCGAAGAAGAAGTAGAATATATAGCATCCAGTGTCGCTCTTTGGGATGATGAAAAAGAAAAGCTGGGCGATATTCTTAACCGTTTACGCAGCCAGGCCCACAAAGACCCGCTCGCTCCAATTCGCTATAGTGCCAAACAGGAGAATCTGATTAATATCGAATACCCCAACATAACCAGTGAGATCGTTGATCTCGCCATCCGCTTGATCCGCATCCCTTCAGTTACCGCCAGCGCCAACGAACGCCTTGACGAAGTTCATCGTGCCGGAGTCTTTATCTACGATTATCTTCGCAGCCATGGACTTTCTGTGCGTTTCTTTGACGAACAAAAATACCCGTCGATTTTGGTCGGATTTCCTGGCCAAGGATTGGCTCCAGTAATGCTCAGCGGACATTTCGATGTGGTGGAACCAGATCCCGATGATGGTCAATTTAAACCCCGCATCGAAGGGGATTATCTTTGGGGCCGAGGGGCTGGTGATATGAAGGTCGTCGTTGCGACCTATATGGTCTGGCTTAAAGATACTCTCAAGCAGGGAGCGCCCTATCCGCCAATCAACCTCCTTCTGGTCGGGAACGAAGAAAACGGAGAGGGTGAGGCGATGGGAACTCCTCACGTCCTGAACTTACTTGAGAAAGAATCAGGCTATTCTCCTGATATCTTCATTGCTGGAGAACGCACAGAAGAAAGCGGAGAGGGACTTTGGGGTGAGATCTGCACCGAAAATCGAGGTGCTATGCGCTTTGATTTGATAGCCACCGGGCAGCGTGGGCATTCTGGCATCGCTGGTGCACAGGCTGATCTTTCTGATCAATTGATTCATGCCCGCGCAAAAATTCAGGAACTTGCCAATAAATATCTCACCCTCAGCAGCCCTGACAAATGGCAGTCCCAGGTTCGTTTCCCCTTCATCCAGATCGGCTCACCCGGCATTTACAATATCACCGCTGACCATGGGATTATGGGCGTTGAAATCCGCAGTATCCCGGAGGACGATCTGGAATCCCTGATCAATGAGACGAAGGCATATTGCGACGAAAATGGACTGGAAATTCAGATCGGAGCCATGGAGGGCGGGATCGCCTGCGACCCCACCAACCCATACTTGCAACCTTTAATTGAGGCGGTTGGTCTCGCTTCGGGAGAAAAAGCCTGTCTTGGACGAAAATTACCGGGCACCTCAGCACGTTTCGCCCCTGGAGGTCAGGGAGTGGTCTGGGGGCAAAGCGGAATCGGGCCGCACTCTTCCCAGGAACGGCATTTTATCCCCAGCATCCTGCCATATTATCAGGTCTTGCAAGCTTACGGGAAGTTGCTCATTGAAAAGAAATCTGCAAACTAAACTGGAAACAGCCAATGTCTAAAGAAAGCAAATCCCCCTCTGCCCTTGTCATGAAATTTGGCGGCACCTCTGTTGGTTCGCCGAAAGCAATAGAACACATAACTGAAATTGTCCGGAAATGTCGGCAAGAATGGGACAGAATGATCATTGTCACCTCCGCAATGGCGGGGGTGACAAACCTTCTTGTGGAAAGTGCAGAGCGCGCCATCGTAGGTGACGAAGTATTCATTTCTAAAGCAGAAATTGAGTTGCAAAATAAACATTATTCGATTGTTGAGAAACTCGTTCCCAGTTCGGCAGAACGCGCACAACTCAAACAGGAAATAAAGCATCTTTCCATGGAATTTGCCAATTTATGTCGCGCAATCAGCATTTTAGGAGAGGCTACCCCCCGCGCACTTGATGCAGTTGTGTCCCTGGGGGAACGCTTCTCTGTTCGTCTTTTGGCAGGCATTTTAAAATCAGCAGGTTTTCCTGCCCAATTCGTTGAGGCAACAAATATTGTTGTCACTGATGACTGTTTTCAAGCTGCGCACCCAAATTTGGAAGAAACTGCCAAAAATGTACAGAATATTCTGATCCCCATGTTGATGCAAAAACAAATTCCAGTTTTAACTGGTTTTATAGGCGCAACAAAAGAAGGCATTACCACCACTTTGGGTCGCGGTGGAGGAGATTATTCTGCAGCAATCATCGGAGCAGCCCTCCCCGCCGACGAAGTCTGGATTTGGACAGACGTAAGCGGTGTGATGACAGCCGATCCGCGTATTGTAGAAGACGCAAGAACAATTCCCGAATTGAATTATCGTGAGATGGCAGAGCTATCTTATTTTGGGGCAAAAGTTTTGCATCCAAAAGCTGTTCGCCCGGTTGTTGAAGTGGGGATTCCCGTGCGAATTTGTAACACTTTCAAACCAGAAGATGAGGGGACTCGGGTAACTAAAAATAATGAAGCTGCCCCAAAGATTAAAAACGGTGCCAGGGGTATCGTCAAGGCTGTCACGGCGATTCAAGATCAACGGTTGATCACGGTCGAGGGGCGCGGCATGTTGGGGGTTCCGGGCGTTGCGGCCCGGACATTCGGCGCCGTCGCGGCAACCGGAACCAGCGTTCCTCTTATCACACAGGCATCTTCTGAGCAGAGCATATCCTTTTCTGTCCCCAGTGAATCAGCCAAAGATGTTCTGGATTCTTTGCATATTGCATTTGCTACAGAGCTTGCCCGCCGAGATATTGACCGCGTTTGGGCGACCGATGAAGTCGCAATCATCACCGCCGTTGGCAATGGTCTCCAACATACCCCGGGAGTAGCGGGTCAGATATTCAGTGCTTTGGGATCGGCCGATGTAAATATTCTTGCGATCGCGCAAGGGTCCTCAAAAGTGGCGATCAGTTTGATTGTCACTGCAAAAGATACTGAAAAGGCTATTCATACCCTACACCAATTTATTACTGGTTGAAAAAAACCAGGCATATATTTATGAAAAATAAAATCCCGGTTGCCGTTTTGGGCGCAACAGGAGCGGTTGGGCAGCGTTTTATCCAATTACTTGAAAATCACCCCTGGTTTGATGTTATTGCCGTCACAGGCTCCGCTCGCACTGAAGGACAAAAATACGGCGAAGTTTGCCGCTGGTTATTGCCAACCGATATCCCCAAAAGCATCTTCCAGTTGAAAGTAACCCCCTCATTCCCGGAATCCATACAAACGCCACTGGTTTTCTCCGCACTTCCATCAGAAAAAGCCAAAATAATTGAGCCCCTCTTTGCCAAAGCTGGCGCAGCGGTCTGCACAAACGCGGGCGCATTTCGACAAGACCCACACACGCCGATTTTACTGCCTGAGGTAAATCCTGAGCATACCGCCCTGATTCCTGCTCAACGCGCCAAACAAGGCTGGGATGGATTTATTGTCACCAATCCAAATTGCACCAGCACGGGTATGACCATTGCATTAAAGGCCTTAAAAAATTCCTTTGGCCTTCGCCGTGTTTTTGCCACATCCATGCAGGCTATTTCAGGAGCGGGATATCCCGGTGTTCCTTCGCTCGATATCCTTGGCAACGTCATTCCATATATACCCGGCGAGGAAGAAAAGGCTTCCTGGGAGCC
>NZ_CEYOSI010000123.1:0-10259 GCF_982879505.1 Candidatus Desulfolinea nitratireducens | reverse complement strand
GCTTCCTGAGCAAACGCTGAAAATTATCGAGAAATACAAGATGTTCACCCCCAAGGAGAAAATCCTTGTCGCCGTTTCGGGCGGAAAAGATTCCCTTGCTCTCTGGGATATACTCCAGATTCTTGGCTATCAGGCAGATGGGCTATATATTGCTCTCGGTATTGACGAGGGGATTAACTACTCGGCCGAATCTCAACGGCTGACGGAAAAATTCGCAAATGACCATGATCTGAAATTGCATGTCGTGAATATTGAATCTGATTACGGGACAGATCTCCCGATGCTGGCCTCCAATACCAAACGCGGACGAGATAAACCCTGCTCCTCCTGTGGCTTGATCAAACGCCATGAAATGAATCGGATTGCCCGAGATTTTGGTTATGATGTCCTTGCCACGGGGCATAATCTTGATGATGAAGCTGCAACTCTCTTCTCGAATACTCTCCAATGGAATGGCGATTACCTCTATCGGCAGGGACCTGTCCTCCCTGAAAAGGATGGCCTTGCCCGCAAGGTAAAACCGCTATTCCGCTTTTATGAGCGTGAGATGGCGGCTTATACCTTTTTACGCGGCATCGATTATATTTACGATGAATGCCCTTTTGCAGAGGGGTCTACTTCAACCGAATATAAAGAAATCCTCAATCAGTTGGAAAATCAGCATCCGGGGGCAAAACTGCATTTCTTTGTCAAATTTCTCTCTGCAAAAAAGAAGGGGCTTTTTGCTGAACCCACCCGCGAGATCGTTCCGGAGCTGCATATTTGCCCCTCTTGCGGTCAGCCCACCTCCGCACGCGATTTTTGCACATTTTGCAGGATGATGGGGAAGGGCAGTGATCGGTAAAATTAGTACACAGTAACCAGTGTTAATGGAATCGGCTTTTTGCTGAACAATCACCCATTACACAGAGCCAAGCCAAGATCACACCTGATGCTACGCTCCAGATACAGTCGCGTGACCCGGTATCCTGTTCCTTGAGTATCCCAAAAAGGAAATTACGATGAGTTATCAAAAAATACCTAATTTACCACGACGTTTGCGAAATGGCTTGGATGAAGCAGCTGATTTGCTGGAAAAATATGGGCAACCTGAAGAGGCGTTAGAATTTCTTCTGGACCTTAATCAACACTATCCTCGACAAGCGGATGTTTTAAGCATGATGGCAAACGCTTATCTTGATTTAGGTGATAAGCGCGGCTATTTGAATACTATGTATATGTTGCATAAAATTATGCCAAATAGAGGCGATGTTAAATTTGGTTTGGCGGGGGCGTATATGTCAGAGGGGAGGTATGCTTTAGCCTACCAGACCTTTGGCGAATTTCTAAAAAAATGGAAGCACCACGAGCGGACCAAGGATGCTGAAGATGCACTCCTGATGTTAAAAGAGAATCTTGATGATATTCTGGCTCAGTTAGGTCTTGATTTTGAAAATGGACTGAAGTTTGCCTCCCAGCATGAACTTTTGCAAGTCTTTATGGGCTTGGGTGAGTATCAGCAGTGTAAGAAACTTGCAATACGACTGATTAAAGAACGCCCCAATTTTACGCCAACTTTTAATAATTTGAGTCAAGTTTCCTGGTTGGAAGGCGACCTGAACGAAGCCATTGAATATTCCTTGAAGACGCTTGAAATAGAGGAAGATAATGTCCATGCACTTTCTAATCTTACGCGTTTTTTGTTTATAAGGGGTGAAGAGGAAGAGGCTCTTATCTATGCTGAACGATTGGTTGCTTCAAAAGCGGATGCATCTGAGTTGTGGATAAAAAAGATAGAAGCTCTTTCTTTTGTTCGCGATGATGAAGGCGTTCTAGCAATCCTTAAAGAAGTGGAGAAAGCAAAAGAGATTAATTTATTGGATTATGCTGCACTTCATTGGATTGCGGTAGCATTTTATGATAATGGAGATATTAAATCTGCTCGTGATTATTGGGGAAAATCTCTCCAGATTGATCCGTACTTTTCGCTTGCCAAAGCAAATTTTGATGCTTTGGATTTGCCAGAAACCAATCGTGATTGTCCCCAGGTCTTTACAATGGATATGTGGCTTTCGCGCAAAACGGTTAAGGACCTGGCGTCTGCTGTTGGGAAAGCAGCTTCTAAAAAAGAAGAAGATGATGAGACTTTTCGTAAGGTAGTGGTAGATTTCTTCGACAAAAGACCAGAGATTATCCGTTTCGTTTCTATGGCATTGAGTTGGGGCGATGTAAAGGCGAAAGAAACAGCTTTGTATTTTTCGGATATGTCTGGACACCCAGAATTGCTTGACCTGTTAAAAGCCTTTGCGTTGGGGGAATCAGGCACAGATAGCTCGCGCATCGAAGCATCTCAAATCCTCACAAAGCATGGAGTTTTCACTGCAAACGAAAACGTAGAATTATGGCTAAAGGGGGAACGGAAAGAATTGATGATGATGAACTATGAAATTTACTATGGTTCGGAAGAAAATGATATTCCCTTCAATTCAAAAGTTATGCGGTTAATAGAGCGTAGTATGGATGCTTTGCATGATAAGGATGGTGTGGAAGCCGAACGATACTTACGCCAAGCCTTGACGAAACATCCTGATAATCCCACTTTATTAAATAATTTGGCAGGTGCTCTCTACATGCAAAATAGAGAAGAAGAAGCAGAGGTGCTTATAAGCCGTATTGCCAATGATTTCCCTGATTACTTTTTTGGGCAACTTACCGCAGCAAGAAAAGCTATTAATGCAGGGGAGTTGGAAAAGGCAATAGGATTTATAAAGAAAATGGCTTCAAAGAAAAAATTACACGTCACCGAATTTAGCGCATTATGTGCTGTCCAAATATCTTTTTTCATTGAGGATGATAAACCAGAAGGAGCCCTTACCTGGTATGAAATGTGGGAAAAAGGTTATCCTGAAGACCCGAAATTAGATGACTATGCTGAACAGATAGATATGATTAGAGTGATGGGCAAGATAAAAAATCTTGTGGGTGACAATAAGAAGCGTAAAAAGAAAAAAAACAAGAGATAATAACATGCAACAATATCCCTCCGGGAATTTCCTCCCAAAGGGATATTTGTTTTTACTGACCACTAGAAACTAAATACTGATGACTTAATCTACGCTGTTTCCAAATATCGTTCAACTTCCCAATCTGAAACTTTCATGCGGTGTTCTTCGATCTCAGCCCATTTCGCGCGCGAGAATGCTTCATAAGTCTCTTTGCCAAGTGCGTTTCTGACGACGTCGTCGTTTTCCAATTCACGCATTGCTTCAGCAAGGGAGCCTGGCAGCGATTCGATGCCTTTCTCCACAAGTTCTTCGGGGGTAAGGTGATAGATATTGACATTATTCATGGGGGCAGGAACAGTCATCTCATTGTCGATCCCATCCAATGCTGCACCCAGCATGGTTGCAATTGCCAAATATGGATTCGCGGAGGGATCGGGGAAGCGCAATTCAGCGCGGACAGCCTTATCTCGTCCCTCGTTATGGCGTGGGATGCGGATCAGCGCCGAGCGATTGGTCTGCGCCCAGCCAATATAAACCGGTGCTTCATACCCGGGCACCAAACGTTTATAGGAGTTGATCGTTGGAGCACATACCGCTGTCAATGCGCGGGCATGTTTCAACTGCCCGGCAATGAAACTGTAGGCTAGTTTTGAGAGTTTGAACTCATCGCTATCATCAAAGAAGAGATTTTCTCCCTGCTCATTAAATAGCGATTGGTGGCAGTGCATCCCGGAGCCATTAACGCCATAAATCGGTTTTGGCATAAAGGATGCCACCAAACCGTTTTGTGCGGCGATTGCCTTGACGGTATATTTAAGGGTCAGGATATTATCAGCTGCGCGCAATGCATCTCCGTAACGGAAGTCGATCTCATGTTGACCAAGAGCCACTTCGTGATGGCCCACCTCGACATCTAATCCCATGATATCGAGAGCTTCCATCAACTCAGTGCGCACGCGTACAGCTTCATCGTTGGCGGAGAAATCGAAATAACTGCCTACATCGTGTGGGACAGGGTGAACGCCTGAGCCGTTTCCACGTTTGAATAGGAAAAATTCAGGTTCAGGCCCGATATTCAACATCCAGCCACGCTCAGAGATTTTTGCCAGCATCCTCTTCAAGGTCCCGCGCGGATCGCCTTCAAAAGGCGTGTTATCGGGCATATAAATGTCGCAAAAGACGCGTGCCCGGCGACGTTCCTCCGGTGACCAGGGCAAAACGGCATAGGTATCCTGATCAATTGTCAGACGCATATCGCTTTCCTGAATACGTGCAAAACCTTCCACCGACGAACCATCAAACCAGGCTCCATCTTCGAGGGCGTCAGGGAAATTTCGCACTGGCATATCCACTGATTTGACCGTGCCGGTCACATCCGAAAATTGCAGTGAAATAAATTTGACATTATCTTCTTTGATCTTGTTGAGCAGTTCTTTCTTATCCATTTTTTTCTCCTTAAATAAGTTGGATAAATTGACTATTCAAACTGCGCTGGTTTGTTGAAGCGCAGATAGTGGATAAATTAAATGGTTTTGGTAGCTTCCGCTTCGAGCGTAGCTTTGGGCTTGCCAATGACCGACCGGTTGCCTCTGGCAGTTGTGATCAGGATCACAGCCCCGAGGATGATTATCGCGGCGAGTACCGTTCTTCCGTTTAGCGCCTCATGTGCCACCCATGAACCGAGTAATATCGCGATGATCGGGTTTACATAGGCATAGGTGGAAACCAATGAAATCGGTGCATTTTTGAGTAGATAGGCATAGGCCACAAATCCGCCCAGTGAGCCAAAAACGGTAAGATAGACCAAGGCGATCCACGAAGTGCTCTCTACCATGCCAATGGTGAAGCCCCCCCATTCGCCACGAAAAGTGGCCACAATGAACATGCCTATGCTGCCGATCAGCATTTCTGCGCTAGTGGTCATCAACGAAGATGAGGGCAAATCTGCGCTTTTACTATAGACTGATCCCAACGACCAGAGCAATGCGCCAACAGGCAGGGCGATCAATCCCAGCGGATGCAAAGCGCCGATTTCGCTGCTCAATTCACCGGGTCCGATCATGAAGGCGACCCCACTAAAACCAAGCATCAGTCCAATAATTGCTTTAACCGTTGGTTTTTCTCCACCAGGACGCATGGATTCGATGATCACCATCCAGATGGGGACAGTGCTGATCAGCAACGATGAAATCCCTGAAGGGACATATTGTTCTGCCCAAAGGAGGAGACCATTCCCTCCCAGAAGCAGCAATAAGCCAATAATGCCTGCATCACGCCATTGTCGGCGGGTAGGAAGGGAGTCACCTTTTGAGATTCTCCAGATAAATAAAACCAATCCTGCGGTGATAAAGCGCATCCCACCAGCCATGAAGGGAGGGATGGTTTTTACAACATAGAGGATGGCCAGATAGGTTGAGCCCCAGATCAAATAAACGGAGATCAGGGCTAACCATATGCGGGTGTTTGGTTTGAGAGTTGCCATGTATTATGACCTTCTTGTACTTTCCCCATGATGGGTGAGGTTTGGATGGGGGTGTTGAGCCATTTCCCAACCGAGAATGGCTTTTTTACGGGCGCTGCCAAAGGCATAGTTACCGAATTCTCCTGTTGCGCGGATGACGCGATGACAGGGGATCAGCATGGGAATCGGGTTTCTGGCTACAGCGTTGCCTACAGCCCGGGATGCTTTGGGTTGGTTGATAGAGACTGCGACTCCCTGATAGGTATTTACCTGTCCAGCCGGGATGCGCAGCAAGGCTTCCCAGACTTGAATTTGAAAATTCGTACCTCGCAAGTCCAGGCTCAGGGGCGTTTCGCCAGCTTTGGCGGGCGAAAAAATCTTTTCGACAAAGGTCCGCGTGTGAGCGGCATCCTCAACCAGAGTCGCCTGTTGCCATTCTTTGTGCAGGTTTTTCAGAGCCTCTTTTTCTGTATCGAAAGAGATATTGCAGATCCCACGTTCGGTAGCGGCCAGCAGGCACTGTCCAAAGGGAGTCGGGTGGCTGCCAAAACGGATTGTAAGACCCGCGCCCTTATGCTTATATTCTCCAGGAGTGATCGCTTCGGTTTGGACGAAAAGATCATGGAGCCGGCCAGGACTGGAGAGGCCGGTTTTATAGGTCACCTCGAGCAGGCTATTGGCGTTTGATAGCAATACTTTGGCGTTCTCTTTGGTCAGAAATTGCAGGAATCGTTTTGGGCTGATGCCGACCCAGCGTGTGAAAAGACGCTGAAAATGATATTCGCTCAGATTGACACTTTCGGCGATTTCTTTGAGTGTGGGTTGGCGACGTTGATGCAATTCGATAAAGTGGATTGCTTTTTCGATTATGGCATAATCCGTTGCAGCTTGTTGGAAATCATAGTTTATTTCATTCATGTGTATCACTCCTTGAAGATTGTTTACCTTTCTCCAAGTATAGGTTTTCTGCTTGAGAAAACCACCCGATTCTTGCGGATATCTCCCTTATAGTTCATGATTTTTTATTATCCTTGTCCAATAAAAAAAAGGTATGCCTGTGCAGGCATACCTTTAAAATAGACAAAGTCTCTTAAAAAAAGCAGCCCTTCCAAAATATATAAACAGGTACAGCTATCCTGTATCACTGTATTGTCCTTGTGGCGCACGTTGCCGCACGCTTTTCAGATCATACTTTCTTTGGAAGGGAGAAGGGAGCATGTGACCATGCTCCAAAGGCATCCGCTGATCTATCCGATTTTCAGACCTTACCCCTGACCCTCTCCTAAAAGGAGAGGGAAAGCCCTTAGCGCGTCCCTCGCGAGACGGAACCTTCACCTCGTAACCCCGATCAATCGGGGTCCAGCCGCTGGTTCTCCATATTCAATTGTTAAACCCTGTAAAGGGTAACCCCGCGCATGCCGTGTGCTGCTATGTTTTGAACCTGTTTTCACAGGTGGGTTCTTCGACAGAAGTCTCGCCTTGGCTCTAGCCTATCGCGTTAGTTCTGAAAGAGTGGAACCCTTTAAGTACGTGTTGGTACAAAACTTTGAGTGCAACATCACTTGCACAGCAGGGTCAGTCTTCTTATACCATAAAGTCAATATGCTGGGTAGGGATAAATTAAAAATGTAGGGTTATTCTCAGCATCAATTCTATGAAAGCTATTTCCGGTTTATGGATAAACCCGTTTGATCGTCCTCGGGAAAGGGATTGTTTCGCGGATATGATCGGTGCCGCAGAGCCAGGCGACCGTTCTTTCGACACCCATCCCAAAACCGGAATGGGGGACTGAGCCGAATTGGCGGAGTTGCAGATACCACTTGAAGGACTCTTCAGGTAGCCCATGCTCGTGGATGCGTTGCAGCAACAGGTCGGGGTCAGACATGCGCTCAGAACCGCCGGTGATCTCTCCGTATCCCTCGGGAGCGAGCAGATCCACGCTCTTGCAGGCTTCGGGGCGACCGGGCATCGGTTCCATATAGAAGGCTTTGACCTGGGTCGGATAGCCGTAGACGAAAAGGGGCTTATCGAATTTCTTGGTCAGCACAGTTTCGTGCCTTGCGCCAAAATCCATGCCCCATTCGATATCGAGTAAGGCTTTTTCTTCGGGGTCTTCTGTTTCAGCCTGAATTTCTTTGATCATCTCAACGGCTTTATCGTAGGAAATACGCGGGAAAGGGACATCAACCTGTTCCAGAGCGGAGAGATCACGACCGAGAGATTCCAATTCTACGCGTCGTTCTTTGAGAACACGCTTGACAATATGTGTGACAAACTGCTCTTCAATTTCCATGAGCTGGTCTAAATCACAGAATGCGACTTCTGGTTCGACCATCCAGAACTCTGTCAGGTGACGACGGGTTTTGGATTTTTCAGCGCGGAAGGTTGGGCCAAAACAATAGACTTTGCCAAAGGCAAAGATATTGGCTTCGTTATAAAGCTGACCGGTTTGAGCGAGGTAGGCTTTTCCCTCGTCAAAGTATTCGGTTTCAAAGAGGGTGGTTGTCCCCTCAGCAGCGGCAGGGGTCAGGATGGGAGTATCCATCAGGATATAGCCATTGGTATCGAGCCATTCTCGGATCGCGCTGATGACCGTGGCGCGGATACGGAGGATCGCCCATTGGCTTGGCATCCGGATCCAGAAGTGGCGATTATCAAGGGCGAAATCTGCGCCATGCTCCTTGAGGGCCATCGGATAATCCTCATTCGCGGCCTGGATCACGCTGAAGGCGCTGATCCCGATCTCGTAGCCGCCTGGCAAGCCGGGGGCGCGTTTGTCCGCCCGGACTGTCCCTGTGATGACGACTGAAGATTCCTGCGGAATATGACTGATCGTCTCGAAAAGCTCCTCGGATAAGTCGCCATTAAAAGCTACACATTGGACAAACCCTGAGCCGTCACGAACAAGCAAAAAGGCGAGCTTTCCTTTGCCAGTGCGTTTGTAAACCCAACCCTGAATGGATACTTCTTCGCCATCGTATTCCGCAATATCATTTACGCTGATGATTTTCATTTTTTTCCTCTACATGCAGGGGTGGGCCTGAAACACACCTCCGCAATAATTTACTCTCTAAGCTTGATATGTAATTCTACCAATTGTTTCTCTTCTGCGGGAGAAGGAGCATCACCCATCACATCCCGGGCATTTTGATTCTTGGGGAAGGCGATCACCTCACGGATATTTGGCGCACCTGCGAGAAGCATCACGAACCGATCCATGCCAATGGCGATCCCGCCGTGGGGTGGGGCCCCATATTGAAAGGCTTCAAGCATATGGCCAAAACGTTCCTTGGCTACATCGGGATCAAGCCCGATCAGTTTAAAAACCTTCTCCTGCAAATCGCCCTGGTGGATTCGGATTGAGCCACCGCCGACCTCATAATTATTCAGGACCATATCATATTGCTGACCGCGTGCCTTGGCGGTATCTTTTTCCAGCAAGGGGATATCTTCGGGCATTGGCGAGGTGAAAAGGTGGTGGCTGGGGTCCCAGCGTTTTTCATCCTCGTTCCAGAAGACAAAGGGGAAATCGGTGATCCAGCAGAAGCCGAGGAGATTGGGGTCGCGCAGTTCAAGCAGGTCGCCGAGGTGGACCCGCAAACGTCCGAGCGATTCAAACATGACCTCGGTTTGGTCGGCAACAAAGAGCAGGAGGTCGCCATTTTTCGCTTCCATCTTTTCTAGGATCGCATCTTTGACATTTTCCGTTAAGAATTTCGCGAAAGATGAGCGCATTTCACCCGTGCTGGTCAGTGCCATATAAGCGAGTCCTTTTGCGCCGCCATTGGCCTTGACGTAGTCTGTGAGCGCGTCAATCTTCTTGCGGGAATAATCACCCAACCCCTTGGCGTTGATCCCGCGCACCTCGCCACCGGATGCGATTGTTTCTTCAAATACGCCGAATCCGCAGTTGGCAACGAGGTCGCCGATATTGACCAATTCCAGTCCAAAGCGGATATCAGGATTATCTTTCCCAAAGCGTTCCATCGATTCCTGATATGTGATCCGCGGCCAGGGGGAGGCGAGGAGTTTCTTTTCAGGTACGACGCTTGCCACCAATTCGGTGAACATTTTCTCGGCGAGACCCATCACGTCATCGCGCTCGACGAAGGACATCTCGAGGTCGAGTTGGGTGAACTCCGGTTGGCGGTCGCCGCGCTGATCTTCATCCCGGAAGCAGCGTGCGATCTGGAAATATCGTTCCACTCCAGCCACCATCAACATCTGTTTGAGCTGTTGTGGAGATTGGGGAAGCGCATAAAATTGTCCGGGATGCACCCGTGAGGGAACTAAATAATCCCGGGCGCCCTCGGGTGTGGTTTTGAAAAGGATCGGGGTTTCGATATCGAGGAAACTTTGCCCATCCAGATAATCACGAATAAACTTGATCGTATGGTGACGCAGCTCAAGATTGTGACGCATGGTATCGCGGCGCAGGTCGAGATAACGATATTTCAGCCGGAGATGCTCATCCACTTCCTCGTCTTTGTTGATCAGGATCGGCAGCATCTTGGCTTTATTCAAAACCTGGACGCTTTTTACGGCAACTTCGATCTCGCCTGTATCAAGATTTGGATTGGTTGCACCTTCCATGCGTGCCCGCACCTTTCCGGTCACTTGCAATACCCATTCGGAGCGGGCTTCTTTGAGGGGTAAAAGCTCCTGATTAACTTCGGGATTGCCAACAACCTGAACGATTCCAAAGCGGTCACGCAGATCAATAAAGGTTACGCCGCCGTGGTTACGAAAATTATGAACCCAACCGGCCAGAGTGACAGTCTCCCCGATCTGGGATGAGCGTAATTCGCCGCAAG
>NZ_CEYOSI010000122.1:0-10361 GCF_982879505.1 Candidatus Desulfolinea nitratireducens | reverse complement strand
GTTCCCTGCACAGAATGGCACAAGCCGATGGTTTTAATCTTTGTAGCTTTGTTAATCGCCCAGGTGATCATCGACATGGGGTTAACGTAATTCAACAGAGTCACATCTGGGCAAAGTTCTTCCATATCTCTGCACATATCCAGATAAACGGGAATAGTGCGCAGCCCCCGCATAATCCCGCCGATACCAAGCGTATCGGCAATAGTCTGCCGTAAACCATATTTCTTGGGGATCTCAAAATCAGTCACTGTGCAGGGTTCATATCCACCAACTTGAAAAATCCCGATAACGTATTTTGCGCCATCGAGCGCAGCCCGACGATCGAGATGCGCTTCAATGATGGGGTTTGCTCCCAATGATTTTGCGATTCGTTCTGCCACAATCCGAGTAGTTTCCAATCGTTCGGGGTCAATATCATGCAAACTGATTGTTGATTCCGCCAGTTCGGGGAAACTGAGAATATCGCCAATCAGGTTCTTGGCAAAGACAGTGCTCCCTGCGCCAAGAATGCTTATCTTGCTCATCCGATCTTAATTCCTTCTGGTGTTCGTGTGAATTTCTTGCCAGTTGCCAGCTCAACACATTTATAAGCGCCGTCGTAAAGCCCAATGCTTTTGTTCTTGACAATCATTTCGCAATACATCTTGAGCAAGTCATCTTCATGGGTCATCAGATCAATCGCCTGTAAAGTCTGCGGGATGGTGCGGGTTTCGACAGTACTGTCGCCAATTTCCGCACCACGAACTGCGCCCCACATCTCATGTCCGCCAACACGGGCATTGAAAATTTTTGGAATTGGGTAGAAAGCCAACTCAGAGGGCTTCGTGATCATGATATCCATCACGCGCATCAGATAGTTGCTCGCATAGACGGCGTGGAAAGTGTTATTGTAGAGGAAAACGTGCAAGCCTTTAGCGGGGTTATCACGGATGCTGTCGGCGAAATCCCGTGTTTCTTCCCAGCTAAAATGTGTATTGACGAGGTCTTTATGGGGCAGCAACTCAGCCTCGAGCCAGTCCCAATTATCTTGGTGATCACCCAAGTTGACGAAAAGAGCGATCCGCCCCTGCTCAATAAGGGGGATGGCGTGTTCGATAATCGCCTTGAAAAGCTCCCGCTGCGCGCCAGCACCACCCATCGTGACAATGAATCGGCGTGGCTCTTTAGCATCTGCTCGTTGGAGGCGTGCTTTGCAATCTGCTTCGATATTCTCGACCAACTCGTGGTCAACATGCTGCCCCGTAAAGAAGAGTGCATCACTAGGGGTGGGCTTCATAATCGAGCCTTTATCATCAAATCCACGCATCACACGGAACCCATAATACCCAGCGGGGCCCTGAACAGCGTGTTTGGCACCTTCAGTGAGTTGGAAAGCCATCGGCCAGTTATCAAACATCATATCCACAACATTGGTCATCCCGCCCGCTACTGCGCCCATTGCGTTCCACATATGGGATGTGAGAATGGGCTGCTCTGATGGAAGCGCACCATACAAGTTTTCGAACAACTCACTCATTTTATAATCTTTGACCTGTGTCTTTGTGAAGCGCCAAGGCCAAGTCACGATCCAATTATTAAAAAGGGTATTCAAACCGGGTAACGAGGGCTCTCCAGTAGTCAAACTTTCCCAAACATACTTATCAAACCACGGGAAACGCTGTGAAATACGAGAGTATTTGCTGTAATTGGTATTGCACCAGTTGATGACATCGGTGGTGATGCCCGGGACGGAAAGCAAGTCAAGCCAATAGGGGGTAAAGCCCATTGCCTTTGCAGCAGAAACACCTGCCATTGCAATACGATAATGCCCAAACCCCATGCGGATTGTGCTGATCACAACGCCATTCTCAATGCTCAAGGGTGTTCCATCGCCTTCGCGAACGATTTCTTTCAATCCAAAAATATCGTCCCCGTAAGGATGATCCTGAACGCTTAAGTTGAACTTCTCGTTCGGGTCATAGCTAAATTTCTTTGCCAGCATGGCTTTCCATCTATCCGCTGCACGTGTTTGGGCAGGTGTAATCGGGTTGCCATAAAGTTCATAACGACCATTCACTTTTTTCATAAAAAATCTCCTTCAAGGGAAGTATAAATTCAAATTCTAATGCTTTCTAAGTATTTCGCTGAATCTCTCTATAAACGCCATACTCGTCTCCGCCACTTCTTCATACTCTTCATCCAAAAGAATGGAATGGCTAGATTTTTCCATCCAGTGATGTTCTTTTGTTTCAGAAGAAATGCCATCCATAATGATCTCGCCAGCTTCAGGTGCAACAGTCATGTCTTTGCGCCCCTGAAAAATAAGTACTGGCTGATGAACATCAGAGAGCCGTTTTGCTGTAGCAGATTGGAAACGCAAAAATTGGATAATACCCTTAAGCGGTAACCCGGGATACCCTTGCCAAAGATCTGAACCATCAAGAGAATCTCGCGCAAGTTCTTTCACAAAAGGTGCACCAAGATATAGCTTTAGAATATCCATCTTGCTCATCATGGTACGGATTGCGGGAACATAGAGTAAAGCCCCCGAAATTTGCGAATTAGTGCTAGCCAGATAAAGGGCGAGTAGACCGCCCATCGATGCGCCTGCGACCCAAACTTGCTGGCAGCTCTCAAGCAATTTCTGTAGAGATTCTTCACCGCTTTTTACCCAACCCCGCCATTTAGTTTGGTTCAAATCATCTGGCGTGGTGCCATGCCCGGGCAAAAGCGGAGCGGCAACTGTATAGCCGTGCGCATAAAATTTTTCTGCCACCAAACGGATTTCAGCCGTTGTTGCCGTAAATCCATGCGAAAGTAAAATCCCCACAGGCCCACCTTCCCAAAAGAAGGCATCTCCATCCAAATGGGAGTTATGCAAATGTAGATTTCCTGTGGTCTTTTTGTTTTTCATCAAACTATTCCGTGATAATAGTGAAATTTCGTGCAGAAATGCTATATTCACCTGACTTTGTAGAAAATGCAATTGGCTCTTCCGTAAAATTCATTGCAAGCAATTTTGTACCGCGTTGGAATACCGCTAACCCTGAGGGTATATCCAATACAGGGATGGCATGCGATGCTGCCAGGTGGCGCATAAGAACTACTGCTTGTGCTAATCGAGGGTAAATCCCACAATAAATGACCTTTCCATTGCCATGCGTTTTTTCTGTGATAGCGGCCAAACCGTCGAATGGAGCTGTTGAATAATTTGCTAACGACCTTGTTCCCGCAGCAGGCTCTAATGCCTCTGCCCAAAATGTCACATCTGGCTCAAAGTCTGCTATTTCACTTTGAAGCGAGTAGGATACTTTGGGGGGGAGAGCGTGCCATTTTGCTACCCTCGCTCCGGCCAAATCTCGTAACGCGCCAGGCAAAGGTTCTTCGGTAACAACATTATGAAGATCCTTGAAGCCTGAGCGTGCGCCCAGCATCAAGTTGCCTCCCTGAGAAGTGAAATCTGTCAAAGTTTGCGCTAGGGCTTCATCTGCAAGAAATGCGCTGGGTGCAAGCAAGATTTTATAGTGACTCAAATCAGCCTGTGGCGAGATGATATCTGGTTCTAAACCAAGAGCTTTGCAAGCGCGATAAAAGACAAATAAATGTTTGAGATAGGCAAAATCTTTACGATGCGGCTGCATTTCAAGTGCCCAAAGTGTGCTGTAATCGAGCAAAATGCCAATATCCGTTTGCAGAGGTTGAGCAATGAAATCATCCAACTTATCACGTTCAGATTTAATTGTTAGTAGGTCATCGTAGCCGGTATCTGTCGAGCCATCGTGATTACGCAACCCTGCATGGTGTTGTTCCAAACCAAAGCGTGATGCTTTCCAGCGAAAGAAGACAGTCGCTTCTGCGCCGGATGCAGCAGCTTGCCATGCCCACAGGCGTAGAGCACCTGGACGTACACCAGTGTTATACAGACTCCAGTTGATAGCCCCTGTTTGCTGTTCCATGATCCAATAAGGAGCTTGCTTTAACCCACGTGTGAGCGAATGAAAAAAGCCGATAAGTAATGGGTCGCCGGTATCATGTGCATAAGCGGGAACTTGTTCATCTGGGGCATAAATATCCTGGCTCCCCATTTCGGCATAGCCGGTTGGATATGAATCCCAAGCTACGAAATCCAAGTCACGCGCAAGGTCGTGATAATCGATTGTGGTTTGGCTAGCAATGATATTGTGCGTAACAAATTGGGCGGAGGGGATGCTCTCTCGCAGGGCATCAATTTGTATCTGTTGATACGATGCCCATGAATCAGATGCGAAGCGATAATAATCGAGTACGTGGCTAGGGTTGGGTTCTGCGACAGTTAAATTATATGGTTCAATTTGGCTCCATTTGTCGTAAGTTTGGCTCCAAAATATTGTTCCCCAGCGTTCGTTAAGTTCATCAAGGCTAGCATATTTTCTTTGCAGCCAATGTTGAAATTCTTTTGTGCAAATATCACAGTAACAACGTGCAAAGTAACAACCAAATTCATTGTCGATTTGCCAGCCGATTACAGCGGAATGATTTCCATAGCGCTTCGCCATCGCTTCTGCAATGCGCTTGCTGTACTCGTGGTAGGTTTTGTTATTAGGGCAATAATGTCGTCTTGAGCCAAAACGCCTGCGCCGCCCATCTTCATCAACGGGCAAAATGTCGGGGTGGGCTTCTATCATCCAGGCGGGAGGGGCAGCAGTAGGTGTACACAGGACAATCTGATGACCAGCGGAAGCAAGTGTATCTACAGAGCGATCCAACCAATCCCATGTATATTTTCCTTCTTCGGGCTCCATCTTTGCCCAAGCAAATTCGGCAATGCGCACAATCGAAATCCCCGCTGTGTGCATTTCTTTGGCATCGGTTTCCCAATTGTTTTCTGACCAATGCTCTGGATAGTAACAAACACCTAGTTTCATGATGACCTCATCTTATACACAAAGGTACCCAAGACGGAGGAACATCCTGAGTACCTTTGTTCTTTCGTAAGTTTATTTTGAAGAACCTAAAGTGAGTCCTTCAATGAAATAGCGCTGCAAGAATAGAAATACCAATAATGTGGGCAGTGTACCAATCAGTGCTCCGGCGACAATTACCGGCCAGTCAGTAATAAATTGCCCTTGTAATGTTGCCAACCCAGCCGTGACAGGTTTTAGCGCATCATTGCTTGTAAGAACGATCGCCCAAAGATAATCATTGAATATCCAGGTGAATTCCAGCGTGGCGATAGCCGCGATAGCTGGCAAGGTTAGTGGAAGCATGATTTTTGCCCAAATGCCTATTTCGCTACATCCATCAATACGTGCTGCTTCAATGATTTCTCCAGGTACTGTTCTCATATAGTTGCGTAACATGAAGGTGCAGAAACCAAGCTGGAAAGCTGTGTGGAAAAAGATTAGGCCCCAGTATGTGTCATAAAGTCCCAAGAAGTCTGTTAGCTTGAAAACAGGCAGCAAGAGAACCTGAAAGGGGAGCATCATGCCACCCACAAAGGTAAAGAAAATCACTCGATTAGCAGGAAATTTGAATCGTGCCAGAGCATAGGCTGCCAGAGAAGAGAGGAGCATGGTGAGCACAATGGACGGCAATGTAATGATGAAGCTGTTGGGCAAATATCGGCTTATGCCACCTCTCTCCCAAGCTGTTTTGAAGTTCTCAAGGGTGATGGTTTCAGGCCATGAGATGAAACCGTTTGTGAGGATTTCGTCGTAAGTACGGAGAGATGTTATTAGAGCCGTGATGACGGGAACCAGCCAAAGAAAGGCTGATACACACAGAATTAAGTAAACTAAAACTCGCCCAGGAGATTTGAAATATGCTCGTATAGTATCCATTTTAGTACTCCATCTCGTCTTGCATTACGCGCCACAAGTATAAGGCAATGAAGCTAAGGCTGATCAAAAACAGGATCACAGCTATAGCCGCTCCGTATCCCATTTTGTAATTATTAAAGGATTCGATATACATAAAATTGGCGAGCACAGAAGAGGCATTTGCAGGACCGCCGCGCGTCATTACAGAGACAAGGTCAAAAGCCCGTAGTGAGTCGATGACACTAATAACCAGAACAATTACTGTTACTGGAGTAAGTAAAGGTAAGATGATGCCCCAAAACACTTGCCAGCGATTAGCTCCATCTACTGTTGCAGCTTCCAGTAATTGTGGATTAATGCTCTTAAGTCCAGCAAGGTATAAAACCATCACATATCCCACCTGCCGCCAAATTGCGACGATGATAATAGACCATAGCACAACATCACGGTCGCTCAACCAACCAGGGCCCTTTACCATCAGACCAGCAGAAACAATAACGGTGTTAATCAAGCCACCTTTGGGATGGTACATCCACCCCCAGATCAACCCGCTGACTACCATCGCCAATACCATAGGCATGTAAAAAGTCATTTTAAAGAACTTCTCACCTGGAATAGCCGTGTTAAGCATCATTGCCAATCCCAGACCAAGAACAACGGGAACGGTGATGAATACCCCCAACCATTTCAAGTTGTTTATCAAAGAAATATAAAAGACTTTATCATTGAAAAGCCTTGTGTAATTCTTGAAACCAATAAATTCGGGATCTGTCAGGCCATTCCAGTTAGTAAGACTCAAGTAAAAAGTATAGAACATCGGAGCAATTACCCAGATGATATAGATAAGGACAGGAATAACTAAAAATAAATAGGGGATAATATCGCGTTTGGTACGTGACATGGCAAAACTCCTTTAGAAAGAAATCAGGTTCGTGGCGGTCTTCCGCCACGAACCTGAACAGTACTTTTATTCTTCTAAAAAGATTTCTTGGCGAGCTGCTTCAAGATCGGCAAGAAGCGTTTCAATGCTATCTGGGTCATCCCAGAAAGCCATAAAGGCATTCATGCCTTCATCAGCCATCTCTGGTGTGGTGTCTCGGTCATAGAACTGAGCGACAAAATCGGCTCCGTCAATGAGTTCCATGCCCTTCTGCTGTGATTCTGTGAATAATGAGCGATCTACGCCACTGTTGGTGGGCAGGCGACCTAAAGTTTCGGCATTATATGTCTGTACTTCTACGCTGCCAAGGTAAGCAAGGAACGCTTTAGCTGCTTCAGGGTTGGCTGCATTGGCAGACAGGAAATAACCATCGGTCGGAGCGTCTTCACCAATCGGCATACTAGGATCAATAATGGGGAAGCGGAAGAAATCGAGATCAGCTTCTACTTCGTCAGGCAAGCTGTCACGAATGAAGTCACCCATCAGATACATAGCAGCGTCGCCAGCGATAAAGGGTTCCAACGCTTCAGACCAGGAATAAGCAGCTGCATCTTCTAGGAAGTAGCCATTATCAAGGAGTACACGCCAGTATTCGAAAACTTCGGCAACGCGTGGATCATCATAGCTTTCTTTACCCAACATCAGATCGATGTGGAATTGTGGGCCATTGATGCGCATGTTCAGATAATCGAACCAGGCAGCGGCTGTCCAGCGATATTTTGTGCCGATGGCAAGAGGGGTGTACCCATTTTCTTTCAAAGTTTCGTTTACTGCGAGGAACTCATCCCAAGTTTCAGGAACTTCAAGGCCAAGTTCTTCAAAAACAGACACTCTGTAATATACAGCCCACCAATACCAGGAGGTCGGCAGGAAATATTGAGCATCGTCAACGGTGCTCATGGCTTGGAAGCCCTTGGGATAGCTCTCGTTCCAGCCTTCGCTTTCCCAAACATCACTAATGTCCATAATCTGGTCATTATCGATGAAGAAGCGAGCGCGATTACCAGCAAACCAAGTAAGAACATCTGGTGGAGTTGAAGCAGTCAAGTACGCACGGATAGCGGTCTTGAAATCTTCATGGGCCACAATGCTGTGGATAACTTCAATGTCAGGATTTGCTTCCATGAAGTTTTTAACGATCTCTTCGTCTGCAGCACGAGGATCAGGGTCACCATTCATCGAGTTATAGATCAAAGTCTGCTTATCTACGAGAACTTCTTTTTCTACCTCAACGGGAACTTCAACCTCAACTTCAACAGGAACTTCAACTTCCTCAATAACTGTGATGGTCTCTGGGGTGCAGGCTCCCAATATTAGCGACAAGACTAATACTAGAGCAAAAACGATTTGTATTTTTTTCAAGTTCATTATCTTTCTCCTTATTTTTTAAACAAATTAAGAAAACTAGGGGGATAGCTTGATATGTTTTTTGAGATGGCACCTCCTTAATTTTTCTTTGCGTCTCTTGTTACCGGTCACATCGCAAAGAAAATAAAAAGAACTAAGTAGACTCTCGGATAATTAGTCCGACATCTAGGTGAATGGATTCGTATATAACATCTGGTTCTTCAAACATTTCTAATAAGCGCATCATGGCGGTCTGTCCGACAGCATACTTATCAAAACTAATTGAACTTAGGGAGGGTTGTGTCATCGCCGAGAATTTGATGTCGTCAAACCCCATAATGGCACAATCTTGTGGAACTCGTAAGCCCATATCATGGCAACCGCGTAATGCACCGATGGCCATGAGGTCGTTATAGGTAAAAATAGCAGTAATTTCAGGATGCGCTTTTAGTAATTTCTGCGTAGCATCGTAACCTCCCCTGAGATTCGGGGATGCTAATAACAACCACTCATCATTAGGCATTATGCCATGTGCTTCTAGTGTTTCACGATATCCAAGTACACGCCGTACCTTATCGGGGGGATGTCCTTCATGTGAGAGCATAGCAATACGCGTATGCCCACGGTCAATGAGATGCTCAATAGCTAATTTCGCCCCTTTGCAAATATCAACATTGACCAAGCTAGCTTTGGGATGATCAATATCCCTATTGATGACCACCAGCGGTTTGTAATTTTCAGCAAAAACCAGTAGTTCTTCATCGGAAGAACTGGCTGTTGAAAGAATAACCCCATCAACTTCCTGAGAAGCCAATAGGGTCAGCACATCCTGTTCACCTTGTGGATTATCATCTGTATTACAAACAAAAACATTATATCCCTGCACCAAAGCAGCGTCTTGTACCCCACGAGCAACTTCAAAGAAAAAGGGATTTGTAATATCTGCAACGACTAACCCAATCGTACGCGTTTTTTGCGTAACCATGCTTTGTGCTAATCGACTCGGGCGGTAGCTAAGCTCTTTGATCGCTTCTTTAACACGCTCCCGTGTTTCTGATGTAACTTGCTCGCTATGGTTGATGACACGTGAAACCGTCTGGTGGGAAACACCAGCACGAGAAGCAACATCACGAATGGTCACACGAGAACGAACCACAAGAACCTCTAGATTTAAAGAAATGAGAGCCGTATGTTACCGGTCATGTGACCGATAATATTATGATACAAAAATATAACAACTTTGTCAAGCATGATATTTGACACTCCTTCTTATTTATCCTGTCTGATGGGATGACAAACCGCTTTATACGTATTTTGGGCTTGCCTACCTTCCCAAACATCATTTCATCTCCAACTTCTCACTGCTAAACCATCATCCCCTTCGTGCGATACTGTAAAACCTCCGCCAGATGTGTGGACTGGATACTCTCCTCCCCAGCCAAATCTGCAATAGTGCGTGCCAATTTCAGGATGCGGTGAGGCTCGTGCAGAGAGCAGGAGCTGCGTCATCGCAGCGATCAGTTGTGAATTTGCGAAAAAAGTTTTTTTTCCAATACTTATTTCTGACAAAACATCAGAATTAATAGAAAACTTGGATATGCCTAAGGTGATGTTGACAAAACATAGCATAGCCTCTCTGGTAAAGAATAGTGTTTCAAAAAATAACTTTTAGAGCGCACGGTTCACATCCGTGAGGTCATGGGTTCGAGTCCCTTCGCGCCCACTGAAAATGAGGTTGGCGGCTTTAGAAAGTCGCCAACCAACCATATGAACAGAGCCTAGTAGAGGGAAGAATAATCTAATGACTACATCTCTTCCAACTTATATTCCCATCAAGGATGCCGCGGCCAAATATGGTTATGGTTTGCGTGATTTGAAAAGGATGGCTCAATCAGGTAAGATAAAAGCCGTACAGTTACCTGATGGAGATATGGTCGTGAGTGAAAAGAGTGTAATGAGTAATTTAGCCAAAATCGAACTGCCAGAATTTAAACAACACAGGGCTCTTGCAGGCAACCCGTATCGTGCAAAAACCTCAACCGACAGAAAACAGGACAAAAAGGTGGCAAACCGACCATCCTTGAGACCAAGAATGGTTTTCGAAAACGGTGAATTAGGGGGGGGCATTTGAAAAAGATTGCTCAGATTGGGAATAAGACGCGCTAAAACACAAAGGATGGTTTTTTATGAAGGGGGAAACGAGCAGGGGAGCTCAAATAGCAGGAAGAGCAAGCGGAGTGGAGGCACGATAGTAATCGTGGATGATGCCACCCAGGACATTTCTACACTGTATGGTT
>NZ_CEYOSI010000121.1:0-10387 GCF_982879505.1 Candidatus Desulfolinea nitratireducens | reverse complement strand
ATGATCCAGGAAGCCAGGGAAGTATTACTCGGTAAGGAAAATTCTCTCGCCCATATTTCGATTTACAATTACCGTGGGAAAACCTTGGGTACAACCCTTGGTGAAGCTGATAATATTGATCTTCCAGAGGAGAGGGTCTTAAGGATTTTTGAACGTCAGGACTACGAGAGTCAAATGCGATTTTTGATTGCGTCCGAGATTGATTATCGTGAGATCCTGGCTCCCTGGGAAGTGCGCGACGACCATGATATTGGTATAGTAGGAGTATCTCTCGCAGAAAGTTTTCTGGTGAGTCCAAGTCAGCAGACTCAGGTGCAAATATATATTCTCGCCACCATAGGACTACTTCTGATCATTGGTGTCGGTGTGCTTTTGTCCAGAAGGATCACGCAACCGCTAAAACAGGTTATCTTAGCGGCTTCCGAGGTTAGCCATGGTAAATGGGATGTAGTCGTGGAACCCCAGGGGAGAGATGAGCTGGCAATGTTGGCACATACCTTTAATTATATGGTCTCCAACCTAAGGGAAGGGGAGATTTACAGGGATATGCTAGGGCGTACGATTACCCCACAAGTACGGGATCAAATGAGAGAGGGGCTCCAATCCGGGAATCTAAAAATTGAGGGGCAAAATACTATCGCCACGATTATGATCACCGACATTCGCAGATTTACCGTAATCTCAGAGAATGAATCTCCAACGACCATTTTGGATTGGCTCAACCAATATTACGGGGAAATTGTCCCGATCATCAACGCCAACGATGGCGTGACGAGTGAATTTGTTGGTGATTCGATAATGGCATATTTCGGCGTACTGCCAATTCCCCTGGATCCTTCTGAGAGCGCTCTACAAACATGCCTGGCAGCAGTTGAAATCCTTAAAAATGTAAAAGCAATGAATAAACACCGCCGTGAAGTAGGCATCCCCCCAATGGTGACTGGTATCGGGATCAACACAGGGGAAGTCGCCGCTGGTGGTATTGGCACTGCCGATAGGCTTCATTACTCCATTATCGGTGATGCAGTCAATATTACAGCCCGGATCGAAAATCTCACCAAAGAACTTCATGAAACGAGTGCCATTATCAGTCAGGAAACCTATGAAGCTTTGGGCGATTATCGTGACAACTTTGTGTTTTCTCCATTGGGTAGTTATATGTTCAAAGGAAAATCAGAACCAATTATGGTATATCGCTTGCTACCAATAATAGTCAAAAAATGGGATCCTATCCAGGTGAATATAAACGACGCAGAGGTAGAGGATTTTGTGATCCTGGAAGGAATTGGGGCGAAAATTGCCAAGAGTATCGTCGAATACAGAATTGCCAATGGAGATTTTTCTCAGATCAATGAAATTGAAAATGTTTCAGGTATTGGAAGAATGAAATTTAGACAGATTAAAGATCATATTACAATTAGCAATTAGGAATTATTTTGTTTCCATTATAAAGAAATAGCCAAATAAAAACTGTGAAAGTCTAGCAAAACTGCAGGGCAATACCTGAAAAACGAGTCTATGATGTAAAAAGTAGTAATGGACGAAACGAGTATATAAATTATATTGAAAAGTATGGATGTAAAATCAAAAACCAAGCGAAAAATTAATATATCGAGTCAACTGTTTCAATGGTTGCGCGGATTTATGCTTACGTTAATATTTGCTGGCGGATTGTGGACCACAGTCCTTGCTGACAACTCATTTGTTGACGCAGAATATACATCCGTTCCGATTTTATTACAGGCCAATAAAAAAGCTGATTATAGCGTTGATCCGCACCTCAGCTTTAATGCCATTTCAATCGATATTGTTGCCGATATTCTGGCGGATGAAGCAATTACCGATGATCAGGTTAATGAACGCTTGGGCAATTTTTTTAAGAATTTAGAAGAACCGATCCCTTCTGTTTCATCGGAAGAAAAAGAAGAAGAGAAGGAGAAAAACGGCAAGAAGGAGAAAGTCGACAAAGACGAGAAGGACAAAGATACGAAGGATAAAGACAAAGGGAAGGACAAAGATACGAAGGATAAAAATAAAGATAAAGGGAAAGACAAGGACAAAGACAAAGATAAAGACAAAGACAAGGATAAAGGCAAGGACGAGAAAGACAAGGACAAAGACGGCAAGGACAAAGACGGCAAGGACAAAGACGGCAAAGACAAAGACGACAAAGGCAAAAAGGACAAAGACGGCAAAGACAAAGACGGCAAAGATAAAGACGACAAAGGCAAAAAGGACAAAGACAAATAAATTTATTTATTCTACATATAATGGTCTTTGCCAATAAGGCGAAGAAAGATGCACAAAAAAATGAAGAATATAACCGAATAGGGTGGAAGTTTACCAGCGATTCACATGCTGAGATTAGGATTTGTTGAGCAGCGGGGGAAATTTAAATTATGCCCGGGCATTCATCTTGAAGAAGATACATCAATATAACCGCTCATAATATGCAATTAGGCCATAATAGGGAGGTCGGAAACGAAGAATGACGCGCCATATTGTTCCTTCCTGGGTGAGTACTCCCAATCAAGGCGCATATCCCAACAAATTTCTTGCGATTTCTTTTGCCAGCTTGGGGTTATTTTCTTCCAGGAGCACGGCTAGTCCGAATGGCGTGCCACGCCATTCGGAAAGGGTTCCTGCAAGAAGCCAGGTGAGAGAATTTTCCTCAGTGTTGTTCGCTGAGATAATTTGCCAATATGATTCGTCTTCGCTGTCAAATGTGGTGATGAGCTGCCCGGTTTCTTTCGATGTGAAATACTCGATCGGCTCGCCGATAGCGTGGAGGATCACCCATCCATTTTGGGGTGTGTTCACGGCCAGGGCAAGGCGGGGAGCCTGAGCGATGCCCTCATTGCTCAGGGCTGCTGCGATCATCGCCATTTGAAATGGGCTGGCATAGCCCTTGCTGGTTTCTGCAACGGGCAAGCGTATCCCATGTGTAATTGATTGGCTGAAAAGCGCATCGAATTCCAGGCTAAGGGGATAAAGTCCCTGGGTTGCTCGATTGAGGAGTGGTGAATTTTCGTCTGTGAGCAGATCATCGCCGATCTCGCCGAGCAAGTTGGCATTAAAAGTGGGATGTGAAGCCATGGCGAGGATTTCTCCACTCTCGGCATTGACGAGAACGACTGCGCCCTGATGCTTGCCGAGGCTTTCGTCAGCGCGCGATTGCAGGTCAAGATCGAGGCTAAGACGGACATCAAGCCCAGGGGGAGGTTGTCCGTAAAGGATGTGATTCCACCAGATCAAGGTCGAGGGGTTGCCTGCCAGGCCGCGTAAATAATCGTCCAACTCGGCCTCAAGACCAGCTTGCCCGTATGTGGGATGCGTGTATCCAACTGTAGAAGCGAGATCCGGATAAATGTACTCACGCGAATATTCCCCTGATTTGCCAGTGGTGATATTGATGGGATTATTATTCCGGTCGAAGAGGTTTCCGCGCGGAACGAAACGATCTGCCAATGCGCGGCGAGGATTATCGCTGCGTGATAGCAGGTCTGGACCGCGGACGATTGCCCACCAGCCGTTGATGAGGGCGGCGGAGACCAATCCCAAAGTCAGGATGCCGCTCAGGATGTGATAGGGTTGTGGCTGAGGGAGGGGTGCAGCCTCTCCAGCATCGTTGCTGATCAAAATGAGCAGAAGTAATGCAAGATATGATGTCAGCAGTGAGGAGCCGCCATAAGAAATGAAAGGCAAAGTCACACCTGTCAGAGGCAGCAGACGCAGATTTCCACCAATGATCAGCAGGCTTTGGATGCCTAAATAGGCTGTCAGCCCGGCGGCAAGCAGACGGCGGAAAATGGTGGAAGCGTCGAGAGTGATCTTAAAGCCGCGGAAAAGAAGCATGCCAATTAACGTGAGCAAGCCTATCGTCCCTGCAAGACCCGTTTCCTCTGCCAGAGATGCAAAGATGAAATCGGAGTGCGTGACAGGCACAAATCCAGGAGATCCCAATCCAGGTCCACGCCCAAATAATCCTCCGTTCGCAATTGCCATTAAGGATTGGATGATCTGGTAGCCCCTACCGCTGGGATCGTCCCAGGGTGAGAACCACATTGCAAGCCGGACGTGGATAATATCGATAAAATAGTAGCCCAGCAAGCCTACGATCTGGAGGATTGCCGCATTGCCGAACAAAACGCGCTTTTTTCCTGTGGCCAAAAAGAGGACGCTGGCGTAGAGCATAATGAAGATCGAAGCCGCACCAAGATCACGCTGGAATAAGAGCAAAAGCAAAGCCAGACTAGCAAGAATAATAGTGGGAAATATAAGCGGAAAAATATTTCCTTTTCGCGGAATATGATCGGCAAGATAGGCTGCCAGGTAAATGACGAGGAGCAGTTTGAGCGGCTCGGAGGGTTGGAGATAGATCCCCCCTAATTCCAGCCAAAGACGTGGGCCCACGCCAAGGGGATTGGCCCCAAAGATGAGGGTCAGGGTGGTTAGGATCAATCCGCTGGTAAGCAGGATGTATTTATACCGACGCAGGGTGGGGAGTAAAGAATGCCACCGCAGACCAATGATCAGGATGAGGCTGCTGACTGCCAGCCATAGGCTTTGGCGTAATCCAAAAGTGGGAGTTAGTCGCCAAATGCTGAGAAGCCCCCATCCGCTTAGAAGGGCTGCAAGTGGAAAGAGATAAGGGTCTCGGTCAGGAGCGTCTTTGCTGATGCGAGCATGCACCAGCCAACTCAACCCGGCCCAGAGCGCAAATCCAGCCCAATGCATCCAGAGATAATCCACATCCCAGTTGCGGGCGCGAACAGCGGGGGAGATAGTCAGGATCAGACTATACAATCCGAGGAAGAGGGCGGCCAGTTTAAGAAGACGGGATTCAATTTGTTTTGGCATATTCTGCATAATACCACTTTATAGCAAAAAATCACAAATTTTCTATATCAAATGTAATTACAGTGGCATTTAATAGAATACTTATTTGACAGAGAAAAGTAATTCTGATAACATCTGTCCAAATACAACGAAGAATAGGAGTAGCCATGCTGAAAGAAGTTGAAAAACAAGTAGAAGAACGCTTATTAACGATATCACCTGAGGCAGCTCAAGCTGTATTAGGTATTATTACTGAAAAGAAAATGGATGGACATGCCTTACGCGTCTACGTTGCCGGGGGAGGTTGCGGTGGTATGCAATTTGGCATGGCTCTGGACGATAAGTTCAGCGATACGGATACCACTATTGAGATGGATGGTGTCAAGATCGTTGTGGATCACCAGTCCATTGAATTTATGCAAGGTGCAAGTATTGAGTGGGTGGATGATCCTCAAAGAGGAGCAGGATTTGTGGTCAACGCACCCAATGCCCAACAAGGATCTTGCTCCTGTGGCAATGGCGCCAGTGCTGAAAGCTCCTGCGGCTGTGGAAACGGCGGCGGTGGCTGTGGCTGCGGCGGTCACTAAAAAGATATAAAAAAGTCTGCGCCTAAAACGCAGACTTTTTCTTTTTAATCCATTGATTATCGACGTGCTACAGAAATCAACCCTCCGAGGAGACCAATAAAACCTAATCCAAAGATCAATAGCCCCATTGGGATACGGGGTGTGTCGGCTTGCGTTTCGTCCACGAAGGTGGGGATTGCAAGAGGTGCAGGAGGTGTAAAGGTTGGTAGGCGCGTTGGTGTTTCCGGAGCGATGAAAGCGGCAGCCAATGTCGGATCAATGGTTGGCGTTGCAAGAGGGGTAGGCGTGGGTGGGGCATCCATGACTTGCAGAAAATCCTGTGCAAATAAAGAGACATTCGGAGCGTACACCCAACCGATATTGCCTGGTGCGCCGGCATAGCCGATCATGATCCAGTCCCCGCCGGGGGAACGTCCAAGCGCTGGGGCAGATTGTCCAGCCACCAATATTCCGATACGCGGATAAAAGTAGGAGCTGGGTCCTGAGCGGACATTGACAAAATCCTGATCCAGGTTTACGGTAATCCGTGCCCCGGAGGGCGTCCCCGTGACGGTGGGCACCGAACCTGTTGGTTGCTGTGCCTGCACAAACCCCGGAGTAGGGGATTTGAAAGCTAATCCGATTGTCCCGACTATCATCAGTGTCCACAGAGATATTTTGATCCAAAAACGAGCCATAATTTTTACAACTTCCATTGGTGGTTTCGTAAATATGATAAAAAGGATTATAATCGAAAACATGGAAGAGCGAGTTTTTCACGGTAACCTGACCCCTGCAGATTTGGCCCGCGCATTAGAAGCGGCATTTAATCGCAGCAACCTCTATGCCCAGAAGGTTGGTTCTGGCGATAAAATGGCTGTTCAAATAACATCACGCCCAGGTGCACGCTCTGGTGGACAGACTGCATTGACGATCACCATCCAAAAAGTGACGGAAGGCGTGCATGTGCAAATTGGCAAACAAGCCTGGATGGGGATCGCAGCCAGCCTGGGACAAACCGCTTTTGCAGCGCTGCGCAATCCTTTTAGCTTGCTCCATCGCCTCGACGATTTAGCCCAGGATATTGAAAATCTGCAACTCGATGACGATGTTTGGGAGGTTATCTCCAGGGCAGCCCATGCCGCCGGCGCCTCGCATGCATTATCAGAAAAATTACGGCGGCTCACATGTGAGCATTGCAGGACGGCAAATCCTGTTGGTGAAGCAAGCTGTATTGCATGTGGTGCCCCATTGGGGGATGCCCAACCACGGACATGTTTATCTTGTGGTTACGTGGTCACGGGGGCTGAGAAAAATTGCCCCAATTGTAAAAAAGTGCTCTGATTTTGTGGATCTTATTTTAATTAGTAAAATCCCTATTCTTTTTTAACGCAACAGAACAGGAGAAAGCAATGAATATTTATGACTTTGCCATTCAAATGGAAAAAGACGGTGAAGCCTACTATCGTGAACTAGGTCGAAAATCGAAAGCCGAAGGGCTTCAGTTTATTTTCAGCATTTTGGCCGACGAAGAAGTAAGCCATTATACGATTCTTGAAAAAATGAAAGCGTCCGCTCCCAATCTTAAATTAAGCGCGAAAGAAAAAGATATCCTGAAAAGTGCCAAGAATATTTTCGCTGAGATGCAGGAAAAAATGGATGAGATAAATTTCGATCTGCCTCAGGTTGATTTCTATCGACACGCTTTAGAAACCGAAGAGAAGAGTATCGAATACTATCTAGATATGAGCGAGAAAGTGGAGAACGAAGCCCATCAGGCAATCTTTCTTAACCTCGCCAAAGAAGAAAAGAAACATAAGTTTTTAATGGAAAATTTGATTACCTTTGTTTCCCGTCCAACTACCTGGCTTGAAGATGCTGAATTTAATCACCTGGATGAGTATTAAATCATAGAGAAATAAAATCCTTAAATCCACGGACCATAAAAACACCGCGTGGATTTTCATTGTTTATAAGCTTTCAAAAATCTGGGCACAATTATTAAATTCATTCCCACAGGAGAGATTATCCTCTTCGCACCAGATCGCCGCCAAAACTGCCTGTGAGAATGCCCAGCCGATCACTCTCTGGCGATCAAAACCCAATCGTTCAACAATTTGATCCACGCGCTGCTTGAGCAATGTGCGTGGATTTTCTTTCTCCAGCAACCCAGGCATGGGATTGCGTAAAAAGGCCCCGACTTCATAGCAGGGTTCACCAATCACGCCTTTCGGATCTATCGCCAGCCATGACTCTCGTTCAGCGGAGAGGATATTCCCGTGATGCAGATCGCCATGCAATAACACGGGTTCATCACTTGATTCAATCAATTCAAAAAATATATCTTCTGCCTTTTCAACCAATCTGATATCGAAGGGTCCGGTTTCCCCCAAGTACCGATTTCGAAGGCGTGAAAACCCTTTGGACCAATCCTTCACGGTCGGAAAGGGGTAATCGCCCTGATAAATTTTCCAAATGGATGGCAGGATATTCAATAAGATATTTACAGCTTTTTCATCTTCCATTTCCCACAAGGATTTACCGGGAATCAATCTCTCCAGCAAAAAGACAGAATTCTCATTGTCGGCTTGAAGCAGGTTTACCATGCCGCATCCCTCAAAATGGCGAAGCGCGGCAATTTCAGCATCCAACTCTCCATTAGAAAAGCCGGCTTTGATGACCAGCCTCGTTCCATTTGGGCGCCACGTGGGAGCGACATAATTGTAGGAAAGATCCCTAAAAGGTGCGCCGATCTCCAAATCCCAGAGCTGGGCATAATTGGCCAACAGGTCGGGTAATGAATTCAGCCAACGTTGACCATCAATACCATGCAGGGCGATGATCGTTTCAATAAAAATACTCACGGGCTCACCTGTCATCAAGGCAGGAAGGCAAATCCCATTTGTGGAACTAGATGCTTTACTTGTGGCGCTCTACTTGGAGATGCCAAATCATATAGATATTTATCTTGTGGTTATGTGGTTACCGGTGCTAATATATTTGCCCAAGCTGTGAAGAAAGGTTTTAGCTTTCTTAATATGCTGGAGGATAGTTTCACTGACCAAATACTTTTTCAAACTCAGCCTCAGATATTTCGTAAATCAGATAAACTTCATCTATTGTTGCCTGGGGATAAAAATTATCACGCAGCCATTGAAATTCATCGACATACCACATACCTGCTAAATCATTGGGTGATACAACAATCGTCCCAAAGGTCGGCTGTTCCGGCTGAAACTGTGCGGTAGGATTAGTCTTCAAATATTGATAAAGTTGTGTTTCCGCTTGGTTCCAATCCAAATTAGAGTCTATTAAATATTTATGTGCATTGCGAGGGTCCCATACTAACTCGTTAAAATACGAGATGTAATTTGGATAAGCGAATAATACAGAAACGCCGAGATAAATCATCAATCCAAATGTGAAAATTTGCCTATCTTTTCGCATTGATGCCCATTTAAGTACTAACCCTCCGCTAAAAATGTAGAGAAAGGGAAAAATGATCAAATAGAATCTAATACCGATTTGGGTTCGGAAAAAAAAGTTGAAGTAAATAAAAAAGAATCCAACAGGTAAAAGCAGAAAAATCTCATTCTTTGTGAAATTAAATTCCTTTTGACCAAGCAAATACAAAGAAAGAGCAAGCAAGATGAAAATCTGAGTGGATATCGGAACCTTCAATAAAGATGCATAAATAAAATATCCGTTAAATCCCTTGCCCTCTCGAACTTCCCCGAATAAATAAGTATTTCCATACCCCGCACCAGTTTGCTCTCGTTGCTTTACCCAATCAAGCCCTTCCAAATAAGGATACGGTACTGGAACCGGCATAAATCCAATTTTTGATAACTTCACTTGAATGGATTGAAATAACTCGGAACGAAATGAGTAATCCTTAATTGGGGTAAATGTCCGATTAAAGAGAAAGCCTATATTAATAATAACCACGCTTATTGTCAAAAATACGAGGGCATAGTTAACACCTGACTTAATATCTTTCAAGATCATCAGATATTTTTTATTGCGAAATGATGCGATCCAAGCTGGAAATACACGAATCAATGCAATTGTCAGTAGGAGGGGATAAAGATAGGCACCTGTATATTTTGCTAACTGACACACCCCCAATACGATCGCACTGATCAACAATTTCTTCAAATTTGGGTTATTGCAAAAAAGCCAAAACGTATAAAGTGTTAGCAAGATCATGCCCACCGCATAGATATCAGTGGTTATAAGTCTCGAGTGTGCAATAATATTGGGGTCAAAAATATAAAGGAAGAGGGCAAAGAAACCTGCGGGTGCCCCATATAGCAGCTTAGCCCAGCGATAAATAAAATATGCGATCAACATTGAGAAACCTATCGTAATAATTCGCCCGGACAAGGGGTCTGCAAAGCGCGGATATAGATATTGATTAGATATGAGATACGAAATTTTCTTAGGTATTGCATTTAGGGCGGAAAGAGGCATCTTGCTATCATCAAATCGAGATGAATTGAGTTCTAGCATATTCCTGCCATAGCGATAATGCCTAAACTCATCTGCTGTATATGATTTATTTTGAATGCTGCCAGTATTGATGGTTAAAAAAAACAAGAGCAAGATCGATAATAGAGCTGTTTCTAATATTTGAATACGAATTATCGACTGTTTATTTTTCGGAATTAGATCGCTGAAATACAAAAAAAGCAGTGTTAGCACGCCATTTATCACGGCCCATAACATCAACGGGGCTAATCTGGAAAAGACTCCTTGCAGATAATTGTCTTCAGTCACAATTGCTATCAACAATATCAACGCCCCGACTATTATTTCAAGAAGAGAAAAAAAAATAATCGCCTTTAGAAATGCTTTATTGGAAAGTTTTTCCTTTGCAATGCAAAGCATTTTTTCATCCATCTCTTGATTTCTATAGCCTAACGTCAGTAAAATTGCTATAGGCAAATCGCACATAAAAACAAATAGAATCAATAGCGCTC
>NZ_CEYOSI010000120.1:0-10463 GCF_982879505.1 Candidatus Desulfolinea nitratireducens | reverse complement strand
CCGTGCCTGAACGGGAGTTGATAAAGCCTCCCGCCGCTGGCAAAAACAGCGAAATTCGCGCTCAAGTTGAACTCGCCACCGCCATAGCCTAGAGTGGGCTTGACTGGAAGATCTCCCGTTAAATCGCGAGCTGCATCATCTCCCGTTTTGGCAACGAGCACTCCATGGCCGGAGCGCCCCTCCACCCAAACGAGGGTTTCACCATCACGAGACCATTGCACATCATCAAGCCGGATTTTCCGCCCCAACAGAGAGGGGGTGATCGGGGAGGGCCAGAGGCCGTAGGGGAGCATTTTTTTTGTCATGACTGCCTGCCTTATTTGAATTTAGATTCTCCTTGTATTTAACCACAAAGACACAAAGTTCGCGAACTTTGTGTCTTAATTGTGCTCAAGCCGCCGTCCCCGGCGGCGTGGGCGCGGCCTAAAGCTGATATAGGATTATATATGCGGCTCGAATTTGGCGACCAATTTCTTCTTTGGTTGATAACCGGTTACACGCTCACGCACCTCACCACCGACAAAGAACATCAGCGTGGGGATGCCCATGACGCCATATTGCATCAATATGCCGGGGTTTTCATCCGCGTCGATCTTGGCGACCTTGACTTTGCCTTCCCAGTCTTCCGAGAGTTGATGCACGATCGGGTCAACCATCTTGCAGGGGCCGCACCATTCTGCCGAAAAATCCACCAGTACGGGAATTTCAGAATCGAGGACTTCGCTTTGGAATGTTGCTTCAGTTACATTTATTTCAGCCATTAATACTCCTTAAAATCTTTTGATGTCTTCCCATATTGGATGGGAATGTGACAATTTCTATTACTTCGTTGACGGAAATTTTAGAGCATGTTAGAATGCTCCTCGCTTCGGGCGCGTAGCTCAATGGCAGAGCAGTGGCCTTTTAAGCCATTGGTTGAGAGTTCGAGTCTCTCCGCGCTCACTGAAAAGTCCTCTGGAAGAGGGCTTTTTTGCTTAAGCCATTGGTTGAGAGTTCGAGTCTTCGCGGAGAACCGTTCGTCCGGCTTGACCGGATCCTTTGGGGCTCCGCACTCACTAAAAGTCCTCTAAAAGAGGGCTTTTTTGGTCAAATTTCAGTAAGTGCAATTATATCATTTGCTCATTAGACCTCTTGCTAATGTGCTCCCGACGGCGGCTAGAGCAGTGTCAAAAATGGACTTTTGCAAGAAATCTATTTATTAAATGGGGAGTGTTTGGAGGATTTCTGATATATTGGTGATATTAAAGCTAAGCTTCAGAAGATGTTGTCAGAAAATTGACGACCCATTGCGCTAAAAGTTGATTGTTGGGGGCACCATTTTCCAGCGAATTCACAGCATTACGATGTACTTCTGCACCTACTTTTTCTTCTCTTCCTTCCAGGATTTCGACCATGTTCTCCCTGGTCAGCTCAGGATGCCCCTGGATGCCCAGCGCCCTATTATCAATGGTATAGAAAAGATTTGGGCAGAAATCGTTCCCACCCAACAACTCCGCTTCAGGCGGCAATTCCATCACCTGATCCTGATGCACAAAATATAGCGAGCACTGATCGGGCATATCGGTCATCCAGTCTTTGTGGGTGTTAATTTCAAAACTGTGCAATCCTACATCTCAGCCTTTTTCAGATTTTTCCGCGTGACCGCCCAATGCGTGGGCTAAAATTTGATGTCCGAAACAGATCCCTACCAATTTTATTCCGGCCTGATAGCAATCCTGAATAAATTTTTCGAGGTCGGCTATCCAGGGCTGGGAATCATAGACTCCCCGTGGGCTGCCAGTAATTAAATAGGCATCACAAGCTTCTGGCGATTCGGGAAACTCCCCTTGAGCCACGCGATAACCTTCATATTCAAAGGGAGCTTCAACGCTTTCAATAAAGCGGATATACGCGTCCACAGGTGTATCGTTCCAACTAACGGTATTTAATTCTTCCGGTGGAAATGCATCCAGAATGCCGATTTTCATGATTATCCTCTTTGATCTGAATATAAATGAGGCTTGCCTCTTCTACATATAAAAACAGCACCCACCGTTTTAGGCAGGGTGGGTGCTGTCTCCAGCCAATTATCTAGATTGGTTTTCGTGCCGTGATCTTGGCGCTGAAAACCGCTTTGTAGATCGCTTCGCGCGGCATCTCACCGGTATCAATTTCGCCACCCATTTGACGGATTCCGTCGTCGATGAATTCCTTATCCAGGTAAACCGGTTCAAGTGCGACGTCAACGAATCCGGCCGCCTTTATCCCTGCGACGTACTCTTCAACATCCAGCGCGCCCGCGACACACCCCGCCCAGGCACTCAAACTGGATTTGATCGAATCCGGGAGCGGCCCATCAGTGACCATATCGCTGACCGCCAACTTCCCACCGGGGCGCAGGACACGGAAAGCCTCCCGAAAAACCTGGGGCTTGTCGGTGCTGAGGTTGATGACACAATTTGAGATGATCACATCGATGCTCTCATCGGAAACGGGGAGATGCTCGATCTCGCCCAGGCGAAATTCGACATTATCCGCGCCCAATTTGGCTTTGTTGGCACGCGCTTTTTCAAGCATGGCAGCGGTCATATCCACACCAATGACACGCCCCTCCGGGCCAACCCGCTGTCCGGCCAGGAAGCAATCGATCCCGCCACCAGAACCCAGATCGAGAACGGTTTGGCCGGGTGTCAGCGCTGCCAGGGTGATCGGATCACCACATCCCAGGGAAAGACCGGTCACTTCATCGGGCAGGGCGGCTGCATCGGGGGTTTGATAAAGTTTTTCGACCGCGGCTAGCTGGGCAGAATCATCTTTTCCATCGCCACAGCAGGATGACGAAGATGAGGTGCCGCATCCACAATCGGCTTGGTTGCTGACATTGAAGGACTCTGCGATCTTGCCATAGCGGTCGCGCACGGCTGTGCGGACATCCAGTTCAATTTTTTCGGTACTCATTTATTTCTCCTAAAATTAAGTGACTACTATCAGTTCATCCCGAAGGGTGAAGGACGGATTTACAAAAGCCGCTCTTCACTCTGTCGAGTACAGGCGACTACACACCTCGCATTCGCTCGGTTTTCCGCTCAGAGACTGTGTGTTTTATATATTTCTCCTTATTACATCGTAAACCAAGTTTCCGATACTTTATATTTCGCGTCACTGCGAGCCGCCTTTGCGAAGCAGTCTCACTCACTGCATGGGAGATTGCTTCGGCGAAAACACTGCCTCGCAATGACGTGAAGAAAAAGATTAATAAATCTTATATTACATTGGATTATTTCTATTCTAAAATTCGTTATGAAAGGATGTTAGATTTGCATTGCACTTCACAAGTGCGTACCCAAGGGGGCATGCTATTGCAAGTCGGGTTTTCAATGGGTATATTTTCTTGCTCGAAGCCGATGTGCAACGCATCCTCCAGATGCAATGCACATCTCACTTATTTTTAGGATAGGCTCTTAGATATTTTTTACTCAATCTGTAGCGCAATCAACCGTCATCTCGCTTGGATCGGATCCAAAATACTTACCCTGGATCCAGAAAGCTACTGTAACCAGGCCGATCATGACCGGTACTTCGATCAATGGTCCGATCACAGCGGCAAAGGCTTCGCCAGAATTAATCCCAAAGACAGCAATCGCAACGGCAATCGCCAACTCGAAATTATTACTGGCTGCTGTAAAAGAGAGTGTGGTTGATTTTTTATAACCCGCGTTGAGCTTATATCCCATCCAAAAGCTGATCAGGAACATGACAACAAAGTAGATTACCAGCGGGACTGCGATCCGCAACACGTCTGTTGGGATGGCAACGATCAAATCGCCTTTCAGGCTGAACATGACCATGATCGTGAAGAGCAAGGCGATCAGGGTGATGGGACTGATCTTGGGAACAAATACTTCGTGATACCACTCATCCCCCTTGCTACGAACAAGGAAGAAACGAGTCAGGAATCCGGCGATAAAGGGAATCCCCAAATAAATGAAGACGCTTTTGGCAATCTCACCGATGGTGATCTCGACCAGGCTCCCCTCCATCCCAAACCAGGTGGGCAGGATGGTGATGAAGACATAGGCATAGACACTATAAAATAGCACCTGAAAGATGCTATTGAACGCCACCAGACCGGCGGCATATTCAGTGTCGCCTTTGGCGAGGTCGTTCCAGACGATGACCATCGCGATGCAGCGTGCCAGACCGATCAGGATCAATCCAACCATATAATGGGGCATATCTCGCAAGAAGATGATCGCCAGCACGAACATCAGGATCGGGCCGATGACCCAGTTCTGCAAAAGGGAGATGCCCAGGATCTTCCAGTTGCGGAAGACATCCCCAAGCTCCTCGTAGCGGACTTTTGCCAGGGGCGGATACATCATCAGGATCAGGCCGATCGCAATGGGGATATTGGTCGTGCCGACAGAGACAGCCTGATTGAATCCCTGCACCCCTGCCGGAAAGAAATAGCCCAGGCCGACACCAATTGCCATTGCCAGGAATATCCACAGGGTAAGAAAACGATCCAGAAAAGACAGGCTTTTGGGTTGCGTATTCACCACAGCTTTATTCATTTTATTCCTCCACCAAATATAAGAAATGACGCATATCGATATGCATTGCCAAAAAAAGTCCCTTTTTTATTTGGCAATCATAATTACTTTTTGATCTGGTGCAAAATCACCCGCCAATTGGCAGCAAGCGTCGGCGATCTTCTCCTGGTTAAGGGAATAGAAAACCTGCTTGCCCTCGCGCCGTGAATCAACCAGCCCCGCCTCGCGCAGAATGCTGAGATGATGAGAAACGGTCGGCTGTGAGACATGCAAGGCCTCGACGATCTCGCCGACGCTGAGCCAATTGCAGCAGCAGAGACTCATGATCTTCTGGCGAGTCTCGTCGGCCAGCGCTTTGGCAAAGATGACAGGGGTATAAGTTATTTTTGACATATAGATAATCTTCTATTTATTCAGTCGCAATACTAATAGATACTTATCTATATGTCAAGAAGAAATTCTATTAGGACTTTCGCTTTCCCTGCTCTAGCTGGATTTGCAATCCAGCGATTCTCTCACAAAGACGGGGATTGCAAATCCCCTTTGAGCATTTTTCAGCCTTTGAAGCGAAAGTCCTATCTATTTAAATTTCTCAAGGATCAGATCGTGGATTTCCCAGCCAAGTTTGCCCGCACACCAGCTCTGGTTGCCGAGAATGATCACATCCAGGTCGCCTTGGGGGTAATAATAAAGCCGACAGCTGACCCCATCTTCTTCTCCGGTATGTCCCCAGCGGACGATCTGTTCATCATCGTCGAGAATAAAATTATTGCCATAACCATATTTCCAGTCGTAGCCACGGAAACGATCTTCGTTTTGGATGACATGCGGCTTTAGCATCTCGGTGGTCATTGCCGGGGAGAGCAACTCCCCCGCACGGAGAGCCTGGGAGAAACGCACCAGATCATCGGCTGAGCAGGTCGCGCCCCCATCAGCCGCGGCAGCGGGCGTGGTGCTGTAGATATTCCTTTGCCAACGGGCAGACCCCTCGTCCGCGTTTGAAGCGGGAACATATCCCTCGGCAACTCGTTCGGCAATCTCTTCCAGCGCAATAAAATCTGCATCCCCCATTCCGGCTTTTTCAAATATATTGGATCGGATGGCATCAAAATATGATAGTCCGGTCAATTTTTGGATGGCAAGCCCAAGCAAAATAAAGCCCGCACCGTTATACTGATGCTTCTCACCAGGGGAAGAAACAGGATTAACATCTGTGAAAAGAGGCAGGTAATCTTCATTTTGGCGGAAGAGGTAAAGGGGATGCTCGCGACAGAGCGCGGCCCAATCTTCCTCCCAATTCCCGGATTCGTCGAACCAATCGGCCATGCCACTCGTCATTGTGAGCATATGCTGGACGGTTGCTTCCGGGGGAATTTTCGTCTTCTCCAGCCCCAAAAGGGAGACCAGCTTTGTCTCGAGGGTCAGTTTTCCAGCCTCGATCAATTGCAACACAGCCACAGCGGTGAACATCTTCGAAACGGAGGCAATCCGAAAACGGGTATCAAGGTGATTCAGAATCTTCCAGGCAAGGTTGGCATACCCGTGTGCAACGTGGAGGAGTTTCTCATCCCCGCGCTGGATCAATACCACACCAGAGAAATCCCCAGCATCACTTTTGGCTGTGAGCAGATCGGTGATATTTTTTTTGAAAGTCATCATTTAATTCCTCTCCACTTTCAAAAAGTTGACCTTAATCTGCCGGCGCGATCACCGGCTCTGGATTCAGTTCTCGATGCGGCTCGACTTTAAATATTTTGAATCCCCATTGGACGGCAGGTCCGATCAGCAGAGCAATAACAACCGTACCCACGCCTGCCGGGCCGCCGATCAGCCACCCCACGGTGACAACCGTGATCTCGATGATCGTGCGCGCCAGGCGCACACTGATCCCCGTTGTGCGTTTGAGGCCCAGCATCAAACTGTCACGCGGGCCGGCGCCAGCGTTCACGCCAATATAGATCGCGCTGGCCATGCCCATCATGACGATGGCAGCAAGCAGCATGGATGCTTGCAATAATAAATTATTCTCCACGGAGGGAGTATATTTTAGAAAAAAATCAAGCCATGGGCCGATACTGAGAATATTTGCGAGCGTACCCCAGCCGATCTGCTCTCGCATCAGCAGTGCTCCGGTCAACACAACAAAGCCGGAGGCGACCGATATGGTCCCGGGGGAAACACTCAGAAGGTACGCAAGTCCCACCTCCAATACACCCCAGGCCCCAGTGCCCAGATTACCCTGGATCATAAATGCAATCGAAAGACCATAGAGGACAAAGCCAATTTGGATACGAAGAAAATCACGCGGGAAAGTATTCCATCTGATAGGTTTAAACATGGTCGTTATCATACCACTGAGAGCACTTAGGGAGGGAGGCCTGCGTTGACAAGCATCGCCAAAGAGGTTAAAAATAGACTGCTGCAGTAGGATTTCGGCTGCAGTATCTCTTTGTAAAGGTCTTGATTTTGTGAATATACTCTCGATAAGCGATGTTATTATCCCATTTCTTCACAGCCCCGAGATCCGCGAAAAAATTTGCGGGGTCGATTTTATCATTGCCTGCGGTGACCTGCCTTATTATTATCAGGAATACATCTTCGAAAAACTGAATGTCCCGCTATATTTTGTGCGCGGCAATCATGATTCACCGATAGAACATAGCGCCGATGGGGATCGGAATGCGCCTCGTGGCGGGATTGATCTGCATCGCCGCATCATCCACCAGGATAACCTTATTCTTGCAGGCGTTGAGGGCTGTATTCTTTATAATAAATGGGGAAGTTTCCAGTATACGCAGGGTGAAATGTGGAGACATGTCCTCAGTCTTGTGCCTGGCCTATTGTTCAACCGCCTGCTCTACGGACGCTATCTCGATGTTTTTGTCAGCCATGCTGCTCCCTGGGGTATCCACGACAAAGCGGATTGGCCGCATCAGGGCGTCAAGGCTTACAACTGGCTCATTCGTGTTTTCAAACCAAAATATCATTTTCATGGCCATAATCATATCTACGAGACCGATACGATCATTCAGACGCAAGTAGGGGATACGCTGGTGATGAATACCTATGGCTATAGACAGCAGGATCTGACTTTCTAACCCCCAACGATCAGCGGCAAATAAATACTGGTCTCGGAGATTTGCGCAACACCTCATCCAGGCTGCTGCCCAGAATTACCTCCGCGACAGGCTTACGGCTATACCCACCCATCAGGATCATATCAATCCCCTCTTCGTCCACAGCTTCCAGGATGGATTCTTCCACTTTTCCATTTTTTTGGATGAATTTTGCGGTGATATTACGGGATTCCAGATAACGCCTTGCCCGGAACGCTGCCCAGAGGGGCCTGCTACCGCTTTCATTCACCGTTAGCACGACAAGAGATGCCCCCCAACGTCCCGCAAAATATGCCGCCATATAGAGGGCTTCATTCGCTTTCGGGCTACTATCATAGGCGATCAAAAAGCGTTCAAGCTTTCGCGAATCAGGGTGGACGGTCAGAATGGGCCGGGGACAACGCTGGATCAGTGAGCGTATCCCTGAGCTCAATCGGGATGTGATCTGGGACTCAGGTGGGTGCACCAAATATAAAACCACCAGGTCGCTCCACCGCGCCCGATCATTGATCCTGGAAGCCACCCCACCAACATCAACCGCGAATTCGCCGATCAGTCCGGCATCCTTACAACGGGCCTCGAAACGCTCTGCCAATCCTTTAACGAAATCACTCTCTTTTTCGCTTTCATGCGAAACGATATGTAACCCCATCAGATGCGATTCTTCACGCCTGGCCACTTGAATGGCTTGCTCAAGTGCTTCCCAGCTTTCTTCTTTTCCGTTAAAGGGGACCAGGATATGTCTGAAGAGATGCCCCATATCATGCGTTGCCAACTGACGTTCTCGCCATCTGCCCGGCTGGGGTCCAGGTTCCAGGATGGGGGGCGTTATTGCCGAGATGATTCTCTCAGTAACACGTGTAAGCATTCGCTTAATTCCCCCACCGCGCTGATCCACCAAATCGGCAGCGGCGATATTGGTATCTACAGACCAGCCCAATACCTTATGCAGCTTTTCCTGATGCTCAGCGATCCAGACATATAGGTCGGTTTCTGTACGTTTTGGAAAATCTCGTAGAATACCCCGGCTTTTGATGATTTCAGTCACAGGTGAGTAAATATCATGACACCAGCGGTGAGCCGCATCTTGAATTGATATTTTTTCTCCACTTTTCTCACTGAGAGTTTCCCGATGAAAATCAATATGCTTTTCAAGCACCCTATAACGTCCGGGAGCAGTGATCCCTAAGTCTATATCCGGGCAATTTTCATCAAGGCGAGTATTCGCCAAAAACTCAGCATACTCAGCCTTCAATATAAAATCATTGAGATCCGTTTCAGGAGTCAACGGAACCTTGGTGTGAATTTCTGTTACATATGCGTTTATATGCGTCAATCCCCGTTCTCTTGCGATAGAAACACGATGATTGCCATCCAGCACAAAATAGGCTTCCCCGATCTGGTAAACCTGAATAGGCGGCATTTCATCAAGATCACGAAGGACGGATTTCACTCTCGCCCAACGGGAAGATAAGGCATCTCTGCGGGGCAGAAAATTACGATTGAACTCAGTATAGCGGCCAACACTGCCGATAATGGCTTTGAGAGGGATTGATTCCAACCCGTGAACTTCCTCGCCGCTGGCTTTAAGAGCCTGACGAGCTTCCTCAAATGAAAGCAGCGTATTCGATTGCCCCGTTAGCCAACTGAAAATCTCTTGCAAAGCGGCTTTGCGGCGAGCACGTCTGAAATCATCAAGCGCAATTCTATAGCGAGGAGATTCCTTTTTCATAAGCGTTAGTATAATGTATGAGAGTTACCCTTGCTAAATTTTTTCAGTAATATATTCAAGCGCTTATGATAATTTCCAGCTACTTCTCAAAACCTTAATGACAGGCAGCTGAGACCACCGTCAAGCTTCTGAAATTCAGATACATCTACCTCTCTTATAGAATAACCAGCCTCTTCAATAACTTTCCTTGCTTTTGGAAATCCTTTTGGTAGCAAAACCGTATCATTCACCCAAATACTATTCGCCGCATAACTTTCATCTTCAGCTATCTCCAGGATATTAAATTTTTGAAACTCTTCCTTCGTCAAAAACTCGCCACAAGCGACCAGATTATTATTCTCCAGATAGGCCAACCCCGTCTTTAAATGCAATACTTCTTTCAATGTTACGACAGATCCGCTCAGACCGTATTTTTCCAGGAAAGCGATCACCTGATCAGCCCCGCTCTGATTTGTTCTTTCAGATAAACCAATATAAAAATGCGAACCGACCATCATGATATCGCCGGCTTCAACCGTTCCTGGAGCCTGAACCTTTTCAATATTGGCATAATAATCTTGCAAAACCTTTTTCATCGCAGCAGTTTCTCCCCTTCGTGATGGCGCACCAGGATTGGTAATAATCGCACACTTACTTGTCAGCAAGGCGACATCCTCTACAAATGTAGAATCTGGATATTCTTCATCAGCATCCAATTCCAGGACATCCAGCCCACATTCTTTAAGCGCATTTACATAGTCTGCGTGTTGGACAAGGGCTAGCTCATAATCAGGTAAGCCTAATTCTGCGGTGGTCAATCCATCGATCATGCTTTTTCCTGGTTTTCTTACAATTGCTCTTTTGAACATATTTATTCCTTTATATAAAATAGCTTTCTAAAACAATTTATAGTCCTGGTCCCATTGCTCTGCGTTGGGGTATTGTAGACAAGCTACAACGCAGCGAGAACAAAAGTATTTTGCGTAAGTCCTGCTTTATATATAATAGCTTTCTAAAACAATTTGTTTTGCTGGCATAATCAGCCTGATATGGTTTCATTGTATTCAATGCGACGGTTTATAATCTTATCAGCGCAGAATATTT
>NZ_CEYOSI010000119.1:892-10583 GCF_982879505.1 Candidatus Desulfolinea nitratireducens | reverse complement strand
CGTTTTGAACCCATTACCATCTCTTTTTACAAGCCACTTAGCGGAAACTAAAGATAAAGAGATGAACCTTTATCAAAGGCGGCTTGAAACTGGACGCAGTGTTCAAATTCAGAAAGTGCTTCCAATTGCTTTGGTGTTGGCATTATTCTGGTTCGTACTTGCAAACCTGCGACTAACTGGTAACTTTTCCATTGTAGGGGTTTGGGTGAGTTTATTGCTTGGGCTGATGCTGATCATCCGCCTAGGGATACGAGCCGGCGAAGCTGAATTAAATAAATATTGGGAATTATTTAAAAACCTTGCAGATCCGGCATTTATTTGTGAAGCAACTGGCAAGATCATTCTCAGCAATCCGGCATTTCAAAGATTGGAAAACCCGGGCGAAGAAATCCAAACACTATTATCTGTATTTGCTGAATTTCCGGAATCCGCCCTTAGAAATGTTTCAGAAAAAAAAATATCTGAAGCATTGGAAGTAAAGAAAAGCTCGAGTGAGCGCGATATTCCCTATTTACTATCACTTACTCCATTGGAAACAGAATCCCGGAAGGTTTTGATTGCCGGTGTTGCCCATAATTTAAGCCATCAAATTACCCAGCGCAATAAAATTCAATCTGCTTATGAAGAATTACGCGCAGTTCATCTTCAATTGGAAGAACTTAATGACGATTTGGAAGATAAAGTGGCTGAGCGCACAGCCACTCTTGAGGAGGCCTACAGCCGCCTTGAGGAACAAAACAAAAGCTTACAAGAACTCGATCAACTTAAAAGCGATTTTGTTTCCATGGTTTCTCATGAGCTGAGAAATCCATTAAATAATCTGGGTGGTGGGTTGGAACTAATGCTTGCCAGAACGAGAAGACGGGTAAAAGATAAAAATACATTGGGATTGATGCAAAATGAAGTCCGCAGATTGACGCGTTTTGTCGAATCGATCCTGGATGTATCTGCAATCGAAGCGGGTAGTCTAAAATTAGACATTGCCCCATTGTCACTTGATCTTGTATTCGAACATATCACTCAGTATTGGGGTGCATCAGAAAATGTTGACCGCATAAAAGTTGAGTTGCAACCAGGATTACCAAAAGTGAGGGCGGCGAAAGACGCTTTGGAAAGTATTCTGCTGCATTTGGTTGATAATGCTTTAAAATATGCACCAGATGGATCTGTGATTGTGTCTGTAAAGCAGCAAAAACGACAGGTAATCATTGATGTTCGGGACTTTGGGCCGGGTATCCCGGAAGAGAAGCGTAGCTTGCTTTTTGGCCGCTTCCAGCGACTGGACGTAAAAGATTCACAAAGTGTTTACGGATACGGCCTGGGTCTTTACCTCTCTCAACGTATGCTGGAGCAAATGGACAGTACGCTAACCTTTGAAGCGCCCTCCGATGGGGGGGCAAGATTTTCATTTAAATTGAAAGTGGCAAAAAATGAATAGGATTTTGCTGATCGATGATGACCCAACCCTGGTGCACTTGCTAAGTGAATTTCTAGCGGATGACGATTTCGAGGTTATCGGTGCACTAAGCGGATCGGCTGGTTTGCACCTGGCCTACGAACAGCATCCAGATCTCATTCTGCTGGATGTAATGTTGCCAGGGATGGATGGGTGGGAGGTTTGCGCCCGACTCCGTGAAATGAGCGATGTCCCCATTATCATGCTGACGGCCAAAACCTCGGAGACCGATAAATTGCGTGGTTTTCGGTTAGGTGTTGATGATTATGTCACAAAACCTTTTAGCTTCAAGGAGCTGGTTGCGCGTATCCAGGCATTGCTGGCCCGGGTAAAGAGTACTGACTCCAAGACAGGTTATTTAATTCATGGAAGGGTCTCTCTGGATACTGAAAAATACCAGGCTTACTTTGAGGAAAAAACACTTGAGCTGACCCCTACAGAATATCGCCTGCTTGAAGCGCTTGTAAAGCGTAAAGGTAAAGTAGCCTCAGAGGAGGAGTTGGTGCAGGCTGTCTGGGGAAAGAACCGGTCAGAGGATACTGCTCTGGTAAGACGCTATATTTTGATGTTGCGAAAAAAGCTTGAGACTGATCCTTCCACTCCCGAGCATATCCTGACCGTGCGCGGATTTGGGTATCGGTTGGGAACCGGACCTTTGCCCAGTCTGGAAGAATGATTTATCTAAGAGTTTAGTAACACAATTAAAAATATATAAAAAATATTGCGGAAAAAATCAGGAAGGGAGCGTAAGGGATTGCAGCAAAAGCTTCGTAGCGTTTCAATGCCAACATCCAAATGATATAGATAATACTTACCAATCCACCTGCCAGGATCGCCATCAAAATACCTAACCAAATTATATTCCCACCGAGCATAAGTCCCAAAACACCAGCCAGGTTTACATCACCATATCCTAGCGCATCCCCTTCTTCTATCACGGTTTCACCACGTCGTTTGGATATCCAGCGGGCAAAGAGAACCCCAAAATAATATAGACCAAACATGATCCCAAATCCAAGCACACCGCCAAACAAGGTCGGGAGGATTCCATTCAGTTTGATACCGACCAATAGACCGAGAAGAACGCCAAAATAACTGACTGGATGGAGTATAAGACGTAGTTCAACATCAATGACAAATACAACAGCGAGATAAATCAGTAAGACGAATCCAAGCCAAAAATCCAATCCATCCGGTGGAGAAATCCAAATATAGATCGTCGCCATCACACCAAGAACTTGAGTGATCCACATTCGCCAGCCGCGGGGATGATTACAAGCGGAACAACCTTTTAGAAGCAGATAATCTGTCCAGGCGAATTTGGCGGCACACTGCTTACAGGCAGGCGTTGTAAATCGTCGCGTGGCAGGTAAAACGTCAGCGAGATAATTCACGAGAAGGGCGGCAGCCCATCCCAAAGCCAGAGGGATTCCAATTGTTATATTCATAGTTCCTCATTATAAAGTAAATATTTTGCATAGTGCTTTCACTTTTGTAATCTCATCCTTGTACGGATTGGCAATATTTCCCCTTCTGCTTTACAATTTTGGCAATTCAAAAAATGGAGTGAAAGATGGAAAAGTTCATAATCGAAGGCGGTATTCCACTCAAGGGTGAGGTAAGACCTGCAGGGAATAAAAATGCAGCCCTGCCAATGTTGGCAGCGACACTATTGACTGATGAGCCGGTCATTTTGAATAATATTCCCCAGATACGCGATGTAAAAGATATGCGTATATTGCTTGAAAGCATGGGTGCAGAAGTGAAGGATGTCGGGGATACATCCTGGGAGATCAGCGCGAAAAATATTGATCCTCGTGCGCTGGATATGGAACTCAGCCGCCGCATTCGTGCCTCCATCTTGCTGGCTGGCCCCACAACGGCGAGATTCGGCGATTTGCGTTTGCCGCCTCCCGGTGGAGATGTGATCGGACGACGAAGGCTGGATACCCATATTTTAGCGCTGGAAGCCCTCGGCGCAGAAGTGAATTTTGACCGTGTCTTTGAATTTCATGCCAATGGTTTGACCGGTGCAGATATTCTATTGGACGAGGCCAGCGTAACTGCTACAGAAAATGCGGTCATGGCGGCAGTCCTTGCCAAAGGAAAAACTGTAATCCGGAATGCAGCTTCTGAGCCGCATATTCAGGAATTATGCCATCTGCTGAATACTCTGGGTGCAAAGATTGAGGAGATCGGCTCAAACACCCTCCATATTGAAGGTGTTTCTCATTTACATGGTGGTGAATTTACAATTGGCGCAGATTACCTCGAGGTGATCAGTTTTGTTGGTGCGGCTGCGGTCACAAAAGGAAGTATCCGCATCCACAATGCCGGCGTGCAATATCTGGATATGGTCAAACTGGTCATGCAGCGCCTGGGGGTATGCTGGGAAGTGGATGGTGATGATCTGCTTGTCTCCAACGAACAATCGATGAAAATAATCACCGATCATGGCGATGCGATTCCAGAGATCAAAACCAATGTCTGGCCCGCCTTTCCCACTGATTTAATCAGTATCGCCATTACGGTGGCAACCCAATCGGAAGGTACGGTCATGTTCCACGATTGGATGTATTCAGGGCGGATGTATTTCACCGATAAACTGGTGGGGATGGGGGCAAAAATCATTCTCTGTGATCCCTATCGCTGCATTGTCCAGGGCCCTGCCCGACTTTATGGCGAGAAGGTAGACAGCCCTGATATTCGTGCGGGGATGGCTTTGCTTTTGGCAACCCTGGCCGCCGAGGGAGAATCCACCATTCGGAATATCAGCCAAATTGATCGTGGCTACGCAGATGTGGAAGAAAAATTCAGGGCGTTGGGGGCAAAAATTGAGCGGGTAAAAGAGTAAAGAATTAACCGCCAAAACGCCAGGAAAAGCTCTTAAAACCTGCCGTCCTGGCGGTTAAGAAAAGCGTCTACGAATAATGGACGCAACCTGTTGAATTTCGGGGACTTTCAAAACCCAGATCCCCAAAAGATAGATAACTCCCCCAATTGCGATTCCGCCAAGAGCGACAAGCCACGGTGCAGACGTGCTATTGGCCTGATTCCACCAAAATAACGCGATGCCCATCCCCAGTGCAGCAAGTGCTGCCTGACCAAATCCTCTTGCGATGCTTGAAATGTGCAGTCCATTCAGGCGTTTACGCATCAAAATCATCAATAAGATCATTTCCAGCGCGGTTGCGAGGGAATTTGCCAGCGCCAGACCACCGTGCGGCATCCAGCCAATCCGCTCGAACAGTGCGGCAAAGGCGATGCTAAAAACCACATTCAGACTCATCGCTCCGATCCCCACCAGGACAGGTGTTTTTGTATCGTGGAGGGCATAAAAGGCGCGGGCCAGTATTTCCATCACCGAATGCCCAACCAATCCGATTGCGTACCAGAGCAATGCCCAGGCAACGATCTCCGTAGAGCGCGCATCAAACTCCCCGCGCTGATAAAGGAGAGTAATCAGGGGTACGCGTAGGGTAATTAGTCCAACTGTGGCCGGAACAGAAAGCAAGATGACACCCCGAATCGACGCTGAAAGTGAGCTGCGCACATCATCAAGTTTACCCAGCGCGTATTGCGCGGCGAAGGTTGGCATTGCAGCCGTTGCGATGGATTGGGCGATGGCGATCTGGGCCATCAACATCAGGGCAAAGCCATACTCGATCCCGGCGACGGAGCCAGGCGCCATGCGTGAGGCCAACCAGGTATTGACCCAAAAATTAAGCTGTACAACCGCTACGCCCAGCAGACGTGGTCCCATCAGACGAATTACTTCTGCTACAGCCGCATTGCCAATTCCCAGGGTGAGGGAATATTTCCCGCGTTTTTTGAGTAGGCTGGGAATTTGCAATACAAGGTGGAAAAGCGCGCCGATCACCACGCCCCAGGCGAGACCGTAAATCCCCATTTTCGGGGTGAGAACCAAAACACCGAAAATCATTCCCAACTGATACATGGATGGGGTTAGCGCGGGGATCAGGAAAACCTGATGCGAATTCAGAATTCCCATCATGAGGCCGCTTAACCCGAAGAGAATCGCAGAAGCCAATTGAATGCGAAGCAGGGTTACCGTTAATGCGAATTGGGCGGGGTTGCCAGAAAATCCGGGGGCCAGGGCGTGACGGACAATTTGGGGTGCAAAAACTGCTCCCAGCGCGGCCAGCAAGCTCAGGACAAGGGTGACCCAGTTGGCGACCGCGCTCGCCAATTTCCACGCAGATTTTTTATCCTCCCTGGCGAGGAAACCCGTAAATGTCGGGATAAAAGCCGATCCCAACGCGCCGCCCGCCACAAGATTGAAAAGAGTCTCGGAGACGCGATTGGCTGCGATGAAAGCATCCAGTTCAACCCCGGCGCCAAATGCCTGCGCGACGAGAACGCGCCGCAGCAAACCGACGATCTGTCCGAAGGCGAAAGCCAACATGACAGTCCCTGCTGCACGGGCTATCTGACGGTTGGCATTAAAGGGTTTTTTGCTCAAGGGTTTATCCATGGAAAAAGAAGAGATTGAATTTGGCAATTTCTATTGAGCCCCTTTTCGGAGACGCAGAATTATACCCCACACAGTATAATCAATCATCAAATTTACTGAGGTAATCATGAGAATAAAAGCCCTAGCCATTCTACTGTTTTTTATTGTATTGGCCGCCTGTGAGCCGAATCCAGCCGAGATTCCACCTACTGAGACACCCGTGATTCTGCGAGGGAATTTGAAAGAAATTCCTCTGGATGTGGGATATGGGGTGGATGGTGGCTGGTTCGAACTCTATTTCACTGATCCCTCTCACCCCGAGGCGGATTCACTCCGTGGCGGACCCGACCGTCAGCTTGCTGCCGCCATAGATGACGCCCGCCTCAGCGTGGATTTGGCAGTCTATAGCTTCAGCCTGTGGAGCATCCGGGATGCATTGATCGATGCTCATCATCGAGGGGTACAGGTTCGGATCGTGATGGAAAGCGATAACCGTGATCGTGACGTCCCACAGGATTTGATCGAGGCCGGCATCCCGATCATCGGTGACCGCCGCGAGGGGTTGATGCACGATAAATTTGTGATCATCGACCGATCGGAACTTTGGGTCGGTTCGATGAATTTCACGATCGGTGGTGGATATGAAGATAATAATAATTTGCTCCGCATCCACTCGGTGAAGTTGGCGGAAAATTACCAGAAAGAATTTGACGAGATGTATGTGGATGACCACTTTGGTCCTGATACAGTATCGGATACACCCAATCCGAGCATTAAAGTGGAGGGGACCACTATTGAGACTTATTTCTCACCAGATGATGGCGTTGCCGATGTGATCATCGACCTGCTGGATGAGGCAGAAGAGAGTATTTATTTTATGGCATTTTCATTCACATCTGACGATATATCCGATGCCATTCAAAGGCGTGCGCAAGGCGGGGTGATCGTTGCGGGAGTGTTTGATGAGTCGCAGACCAGGTCAAATCAGGGCGGGGAATATGATTCCCTCCTGCAGGCTGGGCTGAATGTGCGTCAGGATAATATTGATGGTTTGATGCATCATAAGGTTTTTATCATTGATCAACGAATCGTGATAACGGGTTCGTATAATTTCAGCCGCAGCGCAGAAGAACGTAATGACGAGAATATACTTGTTATTCATAATATCGCAATTGCACGGGAATTCCTGATGGAATTTGAACGTGTGTCCGGGGAAGAGATTCCGACTTTGCGGGAGCCATCAACTGACCCAGAGTCAACACCAACCCCGGCAGGCTATGAGAAAAATCTTCGGGTAGTCCCTTTCGGTGCAATCTGGTGCTGATCGCACGATACCTGGTTGCCAATTCCTTCAATTTCGGGTAAATTTAGCCTAGCACATTCGTTCTGATATTTTCGCAGGAGCCTTCATGTCTGATAAGCAATTCTATCTCGGCCGCACCCTTGAAAACCCCCAAAGCGAACCAACTGAAAAAGCCCTCTATTACGATCCGCCTGACCTGACGACTCACGCAATCGTGACGGGAATGACAGGCTCTGGTAAAACGGGACTCTGTGTGACAATGCTCGAAGAAGCCGCATTGCAGGGGATCCCCGCACTGATCATTGACCCAAAAGGAGATCTGACCAATCTCCTGCTTCATTTCCCGAACCTGGCCCCGCAGGATTTTCAACCCTGGATAGATTCGGAAAGCGCGCGTCGCAGCGGAAAAAGTATTGAAGAAACAGCTTCCGATACCGCGAAAACCTGGCAGTCGGGTCTTACAAAATGGGGGATTACTTCATCTCGTTTGCGTGCCCTGAAAAATGCAGCCCAATTTGCTGTCTACACCCCTGGCTCAGATGCGGGTATCCCTGTCAGCGTTTTATCATCCCTGGCTGTCCCGGATTTGGATTGGAGATCAAACCGCGAAATACTGCGCGAAAAGATCAATAGCACCGTCACCGCCCTGCTTGGTTTGGTAGGGTTCAACAATATAGATCCTCTCCGTTCAAGAGAACATATTCTCCTTTCGCATATTTTCGAACATGCCTGGAGCAACGGACGCAGTCTTGATCTGACCGAATTGATCCTCCAAACCCAAAACCCTCCTTTTGATAAACTTGGCGCGCTTTCCGTGGATGCCTTCTTTCCGACAAAGGAGCGTACAGCGTTGGTGATGCAGCTCAACGCCATCCTTGCCGCACCTTCTTTCGAGACCTGGCGCGAAGGGCAAGCCCTCGACATCCCGGATTTGCTTTTCACGCCCGAAGGCAAGCCTCGTCATAGCGTATTTTATCTGGCGCATCTCAGTGAGACCGAGCGGATGTTTTTCGTCACGCTCCTTTTTTCTGCTGTTGAAACCTGGATGCGCACCCAGAGCGGGGCAACTTCCCTGCGTGCCCTGCTTTATATGGATGAAATATACGGCTACCTCCCGCCGCAGAAAAACCCACCCTCCAAGCCGCCACTGTTACGGATGCTGAAGCAGGCGCGGGCGTTTGGTGTTGGGCTGATCCTCGCCACACAAAACCCCGTCGATGTCGACTACAAAGCTCTCTCCAATGCGGGTAGCTGGTTTATTGGCAAACTGCAAACTGAGCAGGATAAAGCTCGTCTTCTTGACGGGTTGGAAAGTGCGGCAGGTGGGCTAAATCGGCGGGCATACGACAAGCTGATTTCCAGTCTCGGAAAACGTTCTTTTATTTTGCATAACGTCCACGAGAAACAGCCCTCTCTTTTCCGTACACGCTGGGCGATGAATTATCTTGCTGGGCCGATGACACGGAGGCAGATCCCGGCCTTGAATCAGCTCGCAGGGGCGAGGTGGGAATCAGAGTCTGTGATGGCGGAGGATGCCTCTCAAACGGCGACCCAACCCAAGGCTGCGGGCGCTTCGCTCTCGGATTTTCAGCCTGTTCCCGTTAATGGAAAACCGAGGCGATCTGAACGCAACCGCGCCAAAGATTCCCTTGATGGAGGCAGCGAGACGAGACCCGCCATCCCATCCGGAAATGGCGAATATTTTTTGCCCTTCAACTTAAGTCTGACCGAGGCATTTTCTGCCGCTAATCGCCCCCTGAGTGAGGACGCGGAGCAGGTCGGCATCCTGTATAGACCAGCGTTGATTGCTTCTGCCACAGTCCGATTTTTAGATCGAAAATATGCTGTAGACACTGAGATCACCCGCTCTCGGCTGGTGACTGATCCCGACGACCGTGGATCGCTGCGCTGGGATGATTATGATCGTGTAAAAAGCGATCTATTGACAAAAATGCCTGCGCCACAATCCCGTTTTGCTGGTTTGGAGCCACCACTGAATACTGCAAAGCAGATGAATGCTCTTCAAAAAGATTTCAAGGATTGGCTCTATCGCTCGACAACCATCAAGGCGCGTACAAATCTGAAATTGAAGGTTTATGCTGGACCAGACATGTCGAAATCCGATTTTATTCGTGCTTGTGCGGATGCAGCCCGCGAGAATCGGGATGTTGAAATTGATAAGGTCAGCACACAGTATGAACGCAAGCTAACCACGCTGGAAAATCGCCTGAAGAGGGAGGAGCGTGAGCTGCGACAGGACGAAGATGAACTCGATGATCGGAAAATGGAAGAGATGGGGACTCATGCTGAGAATGTTCTGAGTATGTTCAGCAGACGGCGACGACGTCTGACGACTTCGCTGACAAAGCGTCGTCTGACCCAACAAGCCAAAGCCGATGTAAAAGAATCCATCGAGGCAATTGACGATCTCGAAGAGCAGATCAATGTTCTCGAAGCC
>NZ_CEYOSI010000119.1:0-882 GCF_982879505.1 Candidatus Desulfolinea nitratireducens | reverse complement strand
CCGAATTCAAGGCGAAGCTTGATGAGATCGGAGACCGCTGGGGGGATCTGGTCAACGATATCAGCGAAGTGACCCTTGCGCCGAAAAAAGCGGATATTTTTGTGGATGACTTCGGAGTGGCCTGGATGCCTTATTATTTGGTTGAAGCTGGTGGGCAGCAGGTTGAAGTTTTAGCGTTTGGGTAAGTTCTTAACCGCCAAGACGCAAAGAACACCAAGAAAAAATTAAAAACTCTTTCTCGGCAACTTCGCGGTTCAAATTGTATAGGAGAAAAATGATCTGGTTAATTTTATCGGTAGTAATTTGGGGGCTTGTCCATTCTGTCATGGCGTCCTTGAAAGTCAAAGCTACGCTTGATAATTTGCTCGGTGCAAAGTTGAGGCATTTTTATCGCCTCTTCTATAATATTTTCTCGACATTTAGCTTCATCCCTATTCTCTGGCTGATGCGGAACCTGCCTGACCGCACACTTTACCAAATACCCTCACCCTGGCTAACTCTACTGCTCCTTGCGCAAGGACTGGCGGCATTTGGCGTGCTTGTCGGTCTCTACCAAACCGATCTTTGGGAATTTGTGGGGTTGCGACAGATCATTTCGCCGCGTGCCAAAGGAGAGAGCCGATTGGTTCTTTCTGGCCTTTACCGCTATATGCGTCATCCGCTCTACACCTTTGGCTTACTATTCATCTGGTTGTCTCCTGTGATGACGGTCAATATGCTTGTTGTTTTTATTGCATCTACAATTTATATTGTCATCGGGGCCTATTTTGAAGAACGAAAGTTGCTTCGGGAGTTTGGGGAAATTTATGCAGAGTATCAGTCGAATACGCCGATGTTGATACCTAAGATACGATTTTAGATTTCACCACAAAGGCACAGAGT
>NZ_CEYOSI010000118.1:2377-10665 GCF_982879505.1 Candidatus Desulfolinea nitratireducens | reverse complement strand
TGTATTAAAAAATGATTATTTGCCCATGAAGAGAGTGACGGCAGCGCCAAGAGCAAAAATGGCGGTCAATGTTGCAAAGATACCACCAGCAAGAGCAGGTACAAATGCGGCTAGACCAACAAATAGGAAGAAAAGAACCATAAACCATGTTGAAAGAGCTTTGGGCATATTCATTTTACAATCTCCTTAGAACGAGATGGGCTGGCCGAATTGCCAGATCATTTATATAAACCCAACTTTGTCCAAATAGTTTCAGTATTTGATAGGGTACGTTACCAGAATGGTACAATCATCTTCTTATGACAGCACATCCTCTTGCCTCTGAATTCACCATTTCGCGTACTCATTCAACGAATCGGACCAGCCCTGCGCGCTGGATCTGGTCACATGCCTATCGTTATTGGTGGATATGGATCGTCATCATTATCGGCGCGTTGGGGAACGCCGGCCTTGCCGGGCTGATGCCCGTTTATGTCGGCGAAGCCTTCGATGCGATCACCGCAGCCGTTCCCCAAACCAGCAGATTGCTCCCCCTCGCCCTGCTTATCGGCGGTTCGCAGGTTGTGCGGGCAATCCTCCAGCTGGGGCGAAACTTTGGGGCCGATCTGATCGCCCAAAAGCTTGAGCGCAATATTCGTGACGAGCTTTATATTTCCCTTCTCGGCAAAAGCATGACCTTCCATAATATTCAGCCAGTTGGTGATACCATGGCGCGCGCCACCAATGATGTGCGCGAGATCAACTTCATGTTCAGCCCGGGCATTAATCTTGTGGTGGGTTCATTAACCTTTCTGATCATGCCTTTTATCTACGCGCCGCGTTATCATCCGGCGCTATTGCTCACACCAACCCTTTTCGCCATTGCCTATTTCCTCGCTCTCTGGGAATATTTGCGTAGCCTCTCTCCCGTTACCGATGCGGTCCGCGCCACCTTTGGCGATATGAATACCCGTCTGGCCGAGGCCCTCGATGGTGTCGAAACGGTCAAGGGCGCAGCGCAGGAAGAGGCCGAAGTATCTCTCTTCAATCACCAGGCCCGGCGTGTACGGGATGCTTTCGTTAAACAGGGTGATCTCGAAGCGCGTTTTATTCCCATGCTGCTTTTCGGGATGGCGCTCGGCGGCGGGCTGCTGCATGCACTGATCCTTCTGCGCCAGGGTGAGATCCAGATCGGTGCAGTTGTTGCCTATGTTGGCCTGTTGGAAATGCTCATGTTCCCGACCTTTGCCTCGACTTTCGCCTATACCCAGGTTTCATTGGGGATGTCGAGTGCGCGCCGTATTCTGGAATTAATTAATAGCGAAACCCTCCTTGATCAAAATAGGGAAGGCTACGCCGAAATCATGCGCGGGGAAATAGGCTTCCGTCAAGCGGCATTTGCCTACAACCAGACCGATCCCGTTTTGGAGGAGATCACATTTTCCGTTAAACCCGGACAAACGGTCGCCATTGTCGGACAGACTGGCGCGGGGAAGACCTCCCTCGTCAAGCTGCTCAACCGGACCTACGATGTCACCGGCGGGCAGGTTTTTGTCGATGGGGTCGACGTCCACGACTGGAATCTCGGTTCGTTGCGCCACCAGATCTCGATCATTGAGCAGGATATTTTCCTCTTCTCCAACTCGATCGCAGAGAATATCGCCTTTGGCAAACCAGATGCCACCCAGGCTGAGATTATCGCTGCGGCAAAATCGGCGCAGGCGCATGAATTTATCATGAGCTTTGAAAAGGGCTATGAGACTGTTCTTGGCGAACGCGGTGTGACCCTCTCTGGCGGGCAGCGCCAGCGGATGGCGCTCGCGCGCGCCTTCCTGACCGATCCGCGCATTCTCGTCCTCGACGATTCGACCTCCGCCATCGACAGCGCCACCGAGGATAATATCCAGCGCGCCATTGCCGCCGCGGCGAAGGGACGCACGACCTTTCTGATCACCCATCGCCTCTCGCAAATTCGCTGGGCAGATCTGATCATCGTCCTGCGCAAGGGGCGTATTGCCGCAATTGGCGATCATGATGAGCTGATGAAAACCAGCGAATCATATAGGCGCATTTTTTCGGAATAAAAGAAAACCGCCAGTCTCTGAGCGGAGTGCTGAACGAATGTGAAGCACGCAGTCCCCTGTACCCGATAGGGTGAAGGACGGTATTTGCAAAGTCGCTCTTCGACTACATACCTCGCATTCACTCGGTATTCCGCTCAGAGACTGTCATACTTTTACTTTCTGACAACTCACTCTTCACTAATCACTGGACACCGACTTATGGGCTTTTTCTCCGGCCTTGGCGCCGAAAACTACGACCGAGAATATTCAGACCGCGAACTAACCAAGCGCATCGCGGGAGGTTTTTCAGTTCAACGAAAACGGATCATCAGTATTTCTATTCTGGTAACCATCGTTGCACTGATCAGCGCAGCCACCCCGATCATCATCAGCCGCAGCCTCGAAGCGCTGGATACCCGCCCCACAATGGAAGCGACCCTGCTGATTGGCGGTGGTGTATTCATGATCGGTGTGCTCAACTGGGGCATCAACTGGATTCGTCGCTCGATCACGGCTCGCGCCATCGGTGATGTCGTCATGGAATTGCGCACCAGTGCTTTCCGTGCCGCTGCTGACCACGACCTATCCTTTTACGATAAATTTTCATCGGGGCGGATCGTCTCGCGGATCACCTCCGATACCAAGGATTTTGGGCAACTGGTCACCATTGTCACCGATGTGACTGCGCAACTTATCCAGGCCAGCATTCTGATGGTGGTCCTCTTCCGCACCGAATGGAAGTTGACCCTGCTTGTCATCGCCTATTTGCCGGTGATTTTCTTTATTACCTCTGGTTTCCGCAAGATGGCCCGCAAGGTCACCCGCAATGGGATGCGCGCCATGGCTGAGGTGAATGCGACCATCAAGGAAACGGTCAGCGGTATCTCGGTTGCCAAGAATTTCCGTCAGGAAATGAGCATCTTCGGGACCTTTGACACGGCCAATAAAGATTCTTATCGTGTCAACGTACGGCGCGGTTTTGTGCTCGCGCTGGTATTTCCCACCCTGAATGCCATGGGCGGAATCGCCACGGCCATCATGGTTTACGTCGGTGGGTGGAGCGCCGCGCAGGGTGGTGTGACAGCGGCGGCCTGGTTCCTCTTCCTTCTGAGTCTGAACCATTTCCTCTTTCCGATCATGAATCTCTCTGCCTTTTGGGCGCAGATCCAGCAGGGCTTATCGGCAGCCGAACGGGTTTACGCGCTGATCGACGCCGATCCAAATGTTATTCAGGTGGATGATCAAGAGGTGAAGCAACTCAAAGGCGGAGTCCGTTTCGAGGAGATTTTCTTCCACTATAGCCCCTCTGAACCGATCCTTTCCCACTTCAACTTGCTGATCCCGCCCGGAGAGAATCTGGCCCTCGTCGGGCATACCGGCGCCGGGAAATCATCGATTGCCAAGCTGATCGCCCGCTTTTATGAATTCCAGTCCGGGAAGTTGACCCTCGACGGGCAGGATATCCGCAGTTTCGACCTGACCTCCTATCGCCGCCAGTTGGGGATCGTCTCGCAGGTGCCCTTCCTCTTTTCGGGGACGGTCGCTGAGAATATCCGCTATGCCTGCCCGAATGCGACCGAGGCCGCGATGTTGAAAATGGCCCGCAAGATCGGCGATGGTGAATGGCTCGAGACGCTGCCAAATGGATTTGAAAGTCAGGTTGGCGAGCGCGGTGGACGCCTTTCGATGGGACAACGTCAATTGGTGGCACTAATGCGGGTGTTGATCCAGAACCCGGCCATCTTCATTCTTGACGAGGCGACCGCCAGCATTGACCCCTTTACCGAATGGCAGATCCAGCAGGCTTTGAATTTGATCCTTGAGAATACGACCAGCATCCTGATCGCTCACCGCCTGTCGACGATCAAATCTGCGGACCGGATCCTGGTGATGGAAAATGGCGGCATCATCGAAGAGGGGGATCACGACAACCTGCTCGCGAAAGAAGGGCATTATGCCGAGTTATATAATACCTATTTCAGGCATCAAAGCCTGGCTTATGTGGAAGGCGCGCGGGAGTTTTCGGACGGGGATTAGAAGTGTGAAAATTTGCCATCAACGAAATTTTACCTAAGCGTTCAGACAGACAAGCAGGGAGATAATTAAGATGGAAAATGTTGTTTTCTTGTTCCAGTATAATAATCAACATCCAAAAGCCTAACCAGCCAGGCTTTTGTTTCTGGCAGATGATTTTATCGGTAGACAAAGCTTGGTGTTTTACAGCAAATTGGTTTATCCGTCTCAAAAGGAGAAGAAAAGATGAATACTGAAGAAAACACAGATCCCAATAAAAAGAAAGACAGTGGAGTAATGGGTGGTCTGGTATTGATAGCCATTGGCGTCATATTTCTTGTGATGCAATATAGTGATATTTATTTTAACAATTGGTGGGCATTATTTATTCTGATCCCCGTCTTCGGCGCATGGAGTCGTGCAGTCAATATATTCAGAGAATCCGGGGAAATAACAGAAGAATCGATCCAGGTAGTTATGGGCTCTCTGTTTCCTTTGTTTGTAGCTGCAATCTTTTTGTTTAATCTGGATTGGGGGCGTGTTTGGCCCGGGTTTATTATTATTGCTGGCCTCAATGCCTTAGCCAGGGGCTGGGGACAGCAATCGGATTGATATCTACGTCTTAAAAGAAATTCATTTATCCAATATCATTGCAACGGTGCTGCAGATCAATCAACAAAGCCTGGCTTATCTTGAAGGAGTGCGGGAGTTTGCAGATAGGGATTAGAATTTTGCTCTCAACAATATCTAAGTGTTAAGCTAAAGTAACGTGGAGAATGAATGACAAAGGCACTGCAAAATTAGGGCTTTCATTAATGAAGGATATCAGGTAATTTATGTATAAGATATTCTTTACTGGCGAAAGCCATATTCTTCTACGGGAATAATAAATGAAAATACGATCTAAGGCCAGTTACCAATTGGCCTTGCACGATTTTCAATATGCCAGAAAGCAAGCCGTAATGCAGCAGATATTGTCGCGTTTACGGGGAAAGGCGGGCGAACTTCTTTGTTTTGATGAGGTGCGGCAACAATTAAGAAGCACAGGGGCGACCGTCAAACATGGACTCCAGGAGATTCCCCTGGAAAAAATTGTAGGCAGCGTTGCTCGTTACAATGATTTCACCCGCAGCTTTTTGCCCAAGAAGGATACTGATGAAGAGCGCTGGGTAGAAGTGAAAGCTGCTGTTAATGACATGGTTGGTATGCCGCCAATTGAAGTCTATCAAATTGGGGATACTTATTTCGTTCAGGATGGCAACCATCGAGTTTCTATCGCCCGTCAATTGAATTCGAAAACAATTTCTGCCTATGTGACTGAGGTAAAAACAAGGGTACCACTAGCTGCAGATGATGATCCCAACGAAATCATCTGTAAGTATCGTTATGCTGACTTTCTGGAAAAAACCAACTTAGATAATCTACGCCCCGATGTCGACCTTTTGATGACTTTTTGTGAACAGTATCAGGTTTTTCTTGAGCAGATAGATGCCGAATTTTATCTCTTGAAAAGAAAGCAGGATATATCTGATGAAAGCGAATTAAGGCAGAAAGCCATTGTAGATTGGTATGATCTGGTCTATCTGCCTGTGATTCAGATCGTCCGTGAATTGGGTGTCTTGCATCGCTTTCCCGAAAGGACAGAGGCGGATATGTATGTGCTGCTCTCCGAACGTCAGACCGAGTTGGAAAAGGAGCTTGGCTGGCATGTGGAGATGGAAACCGGTGTGTCTGACCTGATCAGCAAGCCCAAAAAACCGCGCGATTTGTTGAGTCGAATCATAACAAAAATATCCCCATTTTTAGATGAAGGCCCAATTCCGGGTTTGTGGCGCAAACAACAACTGGCGCGCAAACGCTATCATCATTTATTTGAACATATTCTCGTCCCCCTGGATGGCAGTAATGAGGGTTGGCGGATGTTTGAATTTATTTTGAAAGCTGCCCAATTTGACGGTGACCATATCCTCGGCTTACATGTCGTTCCAGAAAAGGCACAACTGGAGAGTGATGCTGTACATCAGATGCAGGCAAGATTTAATCAGGGCTGCCAGGATGCGGGGATACAGGGAGAATTTGCCGTTGAAGTTGGCAGCAACCCGGTTCGGTCGATTCTCAAGCATGCAGCCTGGGTTGATTTTGTGATCGTCAACAGCACTCGCCCGCCAGAAAACCAACCTTTGGCTCGGATAAGCCCTGATCTGAAACTGATCGTTCAACAATGCCCTCGACCCATCCAGGTCAGGCCAGATGGTACGCAATCTGATTATAGCCATGCGCTGCTGGCATACGATGGCAGCCCGAAAGCGGATGAAGCCCTGTTCATTGCCACCTATCTAACTGCCCGGTGGCCAAAATCTTTAACAGTGGTAACCGTGGAAACATCGCATACCAGCCAGGCTGCCTTGGAGAAAGCACGGCGTTATCTCACAGAGCATAATTTAACAGATGTGAATTATGTGCTTAAGGAAGGGCCAATTGCTGAAATGGTCCTGGAAACAGCAAAAAAATACGACATCAATTTGTTATTTATGGGGGGATTCAGCTTCCGCCCTGTGCGGCATCTTACGCTCGGCAGCACGGCAGAAAATATCCTGCGCGAGTTTCGGCATCCGATGTGGATCTGCCGATAATGTAATGGGGGTTTTAAGCCAGAAATCTTGCTTTGAACGAATCACCATCCTTGCATAGCGTCAAATCAGCAATGAGGTGACTGAGCAAATCGCAAGGCAGGATTTCTCAAAATACAATCCTCTCGAAAGAAAACAAGAAACTGCCAATAGATCGCACTTATATTGAGCGCTTTCTAATTCCTTAATTACTTTTTCCTGATTATCTCACAACACCAGCCATGCGTATTACCCGCGGCTAATATCAACTCAAACAATTCCCTAACCGAATAACCCCTTCTTCAATAGCGCTTGGCTCATAAAAACAAAAGCCCAGGCGCATATATTCTCGCGTTCCCTTTTGACCGGAAAAAAGTTCTCCAGGACGGAAATCCACTTTAAATTTCTTTGCATGCTGACGTAATGCAGATGTATCCTTTCCAGGTATCCGAGCCCAAACAAAGAAGCCGCCTTGAGGAGGCGTGAATTCTGCCAAAGGAATATATTGGTGCAAAGCAGCAGTTAATGCGTTTAGGCGAGTTACATATTCCTTGTGTAAATGTGCGATATTCTTAGCCAAATCGCCCGTTTCAATCGCTTCGCGAACTATTGCAGAGGTGAAGGGATTCAAGCCTCCGCCGCTATCGAGCAGGCCGCAGCCTGCCAATTCCTTGAGTATTTTCTGATGTGCCTGGATCCACCCAAGCCGCAGACCGGGGGCCATGATCTTTGAGAATGAATTAATAGAAATGACTTCTTCCACGTCATCCGCAAGTAGAGCAAAAGGAGCAGGCGGTTTCTCGGTATACCCGAGAAGATGATAAACCTCATCGGCCAATATGAGAAATTTATCCCGCTGTGCCAATTCAATCAGTTTTATTCTCCGTGCAGGTGATAATGTTCGCCCACTGGGGTTTTGAAAAGTTGGGATTGTATAAATAAACTTTGGCTTATGTCTGTCTAACGCATCTTCCAGTTTTTCTATCAGCAAGCCATCCTCATCCATCGGGATTGAGATGACGCGTAGCCCATGATCTGCAAAGATCCGCAATGCCAGGAAATAGGTGGGTTCCTCAACAAAGATCACGTCACCGGGGCGAGTATAGAGTGTACAGATCAGGTCGATGGCGGAGGATGCGCCCTGGGTAACAAATAGAGAATCAGGGTTCACGCGCGATTTGAACGGGACGGAAAGGAAGTCTGCCAGAGTAGCCCGGAAATAACCATTTCCCTGTTCCGCCCCATATTGCAGCGAGTTTAGTTCACCTCTCTCAAAATATGCTTCCGAAGCACGACGCATAATTGAAAGCGGCAACAAGTCAAAATCCGGATTGCCCATGCCCAGATCTATGAAGCCAGGGGGAATACTGATTTGTGTGACGGGAAGATCGTTCATCCCCGTATTATAACCAAGGATAACCCAGACGCTATCTACTTGACAAAATCTGCCGAAGCTATATACTCAATCCGGAATAGTCAGGATTGACTATTTTTCTGATAACTAAAGGAAACGATATGACAACGCGCGAACTACTTTTCCTTGGTCTCTTGCGTCATCAAAAGATGCATGGCTATCAACTAAACGAATTTATCCAGCAGGATCTGGCAGTATGTACCGATATCA
>NZ_CEYOSI010000118.1:1375-2367 GCF_982879505.1 Candidatus Desulfolinea nitratireducens | reverse complement strand
GCGTACTACTTGCTAAACAAAATGGAAGCGCGCGGCTGGATCACTCAAAGCAGTGAACAAATTGGTAACCGCCCATTGCGGCGGGTTTACCAGATTACGCCGACAGGCGAAATAGCTTTTCAAAGCATGCTGCGTGAATCCATGCAGGAATATACCCCCACCTATTTTGAAGATGATATTCCGCTGGCCTTTCTGGATGAATTGACAACCGATGAAGCGTCCACATACCTCGAAACGCGGAAAGAGCAATTACTCTCTGAACTGGAAATTATGCAAAATACCCCCGTCCACCCTGGCACAGTCCAGTGGATGTTGGAGCACCGTTTGCGCCATCTCCAGGCTGAAGCAGCCTGGCTGGACGAGGTTCTATCCCGTCTCACCCTAATGGAGGAAGAATGACCGAAGAAAAACTGGATTTCAAAAGAATATTGCCTGTCTTTGTGATCGTCCTGATCGACTTATTGGGCCTCACAATTATCATCCCCTTGATGCCGCTCTATGCCGCTGCCTTTGGCGCGAGTGCCTTTATGATTGGCTTGCTGGGGGCAGCTTACCCCGCCATGCAATTTATCGGCGCGCCCCTGCTCGGACGTCTCTCAGATCGCTTCGGGCGCAAACCGGTTCTGGTCGTCAGCCAGATCGGAACATTTGTTGGTTTTATCGTGCTGGCAATGGCCAATAGCCTGTGGCTTTTATTTTTAGCTCGATTGATCGATGGTCTCTCCGGTGCAAATATTGCGACAGCCCAGGCAGCGATCAGCGATAGCACCACCGAGAAGACACGCACCCAGGGTTTGGGCTTGCTCGGTGCGGCCTTCGGCCTCGGATTCATCCTCGGCCCGATCATTGCCTTTATTTCCCTTGCCGCCAGCGGGAACGATTATCGCGTTCCCGCTCTCGTCGCGGCAGTATTTTCGCTTTTATCGATCCTATTAACCTCCTTCTGGTTCAAAGAAACATTACCTGAAGAGCAACGTGGAAAATCAAAAAAG
>NZ_CEYOSI010000118.1:0-1365 GCF_982879505.1 Candidatus Desulfolinea nitratireducens | reverse complement strand
CCGTTGGTCTGCTGCTGGTTCTGATGTTTGCCCAGCAGGTCGCCTTTGGGGGCTTCGAACAATTTCTGGCTCTCTTTACACTCAATCGCCTGGGGATGAATGCCTCCGACAATTCGTTGATTTTTATCTTTGTCGGGATCATTGTCGTAGCCGTTCAGGGCGGCCTGATCGGACGCTGGAGCCGAAAGTATGGTGACCGTAAATTGATCTATGCCGGGTTGGCGACACTCGCGATTGGCCTGACGATGACGGCCTTCACACCCCGTCAGCCCATGCCAGGTTATTCACAGGCTGAACTTACCGCCGAATTACAGGTCGATACTGAATTTCGCGCAGGAGAGCATCCGACCACCCAGGGTCTGGAAGTTGACCTGCCGCCGGACGATAATAAAGGTTGGCTGGGTCTTGGATGGATATTGGTGGCCATGATCCCGGCTTCGATCGGCGGAGGGATTCTCCAGCCAGCGGTCAACAGCCTGCTTTCCAAACGAGTTCCAAAAGACGAGATCGGTGGGACCCTGGGCATATCAGCTGCCTTTTTAAGCGGTGCCAATGCGATTGCCCCACTAATCATGGGCGTCCTTTTTCAATTTTTTGGCTCCACCGCACCCTTCCTGTTTGCAGGGCTGCTCATGGCAATGCTGCTTCTTTTCGCCGTTCGGATGATCCGTCCGGCGGCAGCGGAAATCGTCGCCGCATAGGTAACGTATCCAAAACGGGAGCAAGCCTCTCGTCAAAATTTAGCACCGACACTATTCAACAAGGAGTAATATTTTGGACCAATCAGCCAGCATTATTATCACGTCAGCACTCGTATTCTATTCCATCGGCGTTTGGAGTGAACGCATCTCCGGGGAACTCAAAAAATGGCATCTGGCCTTTTTTGTTTTGGGTCTGATCTGCGACACCTGGGGAACCGGCCTAATGTTTGAGTTTGTCGGCGGGATGACCTTTGACATTCACGGCATCTCTGGGTTGATCGCTATTTTATTGATGCTCGTTCACGCGATCTGGGCTGCTGTTGTCCTCGCCAAAAAGGATGAGAAAGCCATCAAGAGCTTCCACAAATTCAGTGTGGTCGTTTGGTTTATCTGGCTGATCCCCTATTTCAGTCCGATGTTTTTTGCGATGGCAGGATAAAGAATAGACTTCTTGCATATATGCTCCCGGCGGCGTCCCCGCCGCCGCCCTAAAGGATGCTGCGCGAAGGACGACGGCTAGTGCAGTGTCAAAAAGGGATTTTTGCCAGAAGTCTAATGCAATAAAGAAAAAAAAGGAGATGGGCAACCATCTCCTTTTTCTTTTATACAAATGACTCGTCTGAAAAAAGCTGAACTTTAACAACCGACAACTGAGCCGAATCCA
>NZ_CEYOSI010000117.1:0-10749 GCF_982879505.1 Candidatus Desulfolinea nitratireducens | reverse complement strand
CATTGCTTTCAAGGAATTGAATCAAGCTTGGCGCATACTCGGGATTCTGGACAGGCAAGGTAAGTGACTTATCAATATCTTCTCGCATGCTGGACCCGAAAATGACCAGCATGATGCCCAGTATAATCGGTCCGATTAATGCTCCTAACAACCCGGTTACCCAACTGCGAGTATCACGAATACCATCCAGGACTTCCTTTTCAAAGATGATCCAGATCTGCTTCATGCCAAACCATCCTCAGAGCCGATGATCTCGATAAAAGCATCCTCGAGATTATCCTTTCCAGTTTTGTGGAGCAATTCATCGGATGTCCCCTGTGCTGCAACAATCCCATTTGAGATGATGATAATCTGATCGCAAAGCGCGGCCACCTCCTGCATGATGTGACTGGTCAGGAGGATACACTTTCCATCGTCGCGCAGTTTTCGGATAAACTGGCGCATGGCGCGCGTGCTTTTGACATCCAAGCCATTGGTTGGCTCATCCAGTAAGACATTGCCCGGGTTGTGAATGAGTGCGCGTGCGATGGCAACCTTGAGCTGTTCGCCTGTGGAGAATCCCTCCGTTTTTCTGTTGGCGATGGATTGCATATCCAGGATATTCAGTAACTCATCCATGCGCTTCTCAAGCTTCTGGCCCCTCAGTCCGTGCAATTTGCCAAAATAGCGGATATTCTCGCGCGCTGTCAGACGCTCATAGATTCCCTGCGCATCCGAAAGTACACCGATCCGGGCTTGTACGTCAATGGGCATTTGTGTAACGTCAAATCCATCTATGCGCGCCAGCCCACTATCTGGTTTGAGAAGTGTGTATAACATGCGGAGTGTCGTACTTTTTCCCGCACCGTTTGGACCGAGTAGACCGGTGATCTGTCCGTTGGATGCCGAAAATGATAGGTTTTGAACGGCTTTTATCTTACCGAATGACTTGGATAGGCCCTGAACTTCAATCATGATATATCCTTCTATGGTTGGGGACCGCTAAAATCAACAAAGAATGGCGGCGGCATGATATTTTTTACGCAGGAAGTATCCAAATCCTTGACAGTTGCGCTCTCAATGAACTTGTCCAGGATCCTCGTTGTACACTCAGTTGTTACATTCCCATGTCCCATGCTTTTGAAGATCAGATGCAGGCTGTTTGGGAGAGATTGGACTAAGCGCTCAACATGCCAGGGCGGCGTGATCGGATCTGCTTCCCCGGACAATATCAGGACTGGAATATCGGATGAAACAGGTGCTCGTAGAACAGACGGCACGTCGCCTTTCGGCCAGGCTTTACATACTTCGATGAAATCCAGAGTACGATCGCCAAAGATACTCTCTGCGCCATCCTGTTTTGCTTCAATAGGAGAGATTAGCGGGGCATCCTCCGTGCAGGTGACGGCGTAGAACATCCCATCGTACACGCCACCATCCAGAAGATATGCCTGGGCAATCAACGGTGCATAATTTTTTTCTGTGTACGCTTGATGAATGCTCAAGGGGAGTAAGGCGACAAGGTCAGGAGAATACAGCGCGCTAAAAATTATATCGGTGAAAAATACTTTGGTGACCGTGAGTTCGAGGGGCTTCCCGGTAATGGGGTGAGGAATGGTGATGTCAGCTGGGGATTGGTCCAAATCCCGCAAAACGGTATCAAGCTCGGTTCTCAGGTTGGGATAGGTGGATGTACAGGCTTCATTTTTCTCGCAACGGGAAAAAAAGAAATCGAGAGCCTTCTGCCCATCCTGAGCGGCATCTTGATAGAGAACAAATGCGGGGTCAACCACTGCATCCAATACCAGACTGCGGACTTGTTCGGGATACATTTTGAAGTAGGTAAGCGCGGCGCGTGTGCCGTATGAAACGCCGTACAGATTGATGGTTTGATATCCAAGGGCAGAGCGCACCTGCTCCAGATCCTGCATGGCAAGATCGGTGGTGTAATACTTTAGATCCGCATCCAGCTTTTTGGGACATTCTTTGAGCAAGAGAATGTCTTGCTCATTGTCCAGGAATATATCGTCGGAATCAAGACAACGCAAGGGATTGGATTTTCCAGTGCCGCGCTGGTCTACCAGGACGATATCGCGCTTCTCGTTAACTTTGAACAGGCTGGCATACATGGCAGGGAAGATCTCGACGATTGACTGTCCCGGACCACCGGCCAGGACAAACAAGGGATCCGGTTCAGCGCTGCGCCTGATTGCTGGCACAACTGCAATGTTGAGATTAATCTTGCGGCTTTGTGGATTAGACCGGTCTTCAAGGACCGTCAGCGTCCCGCATTTGGCAATTACCTGAAGGGGCACACCGGGAGATGACAAGGTGCAGTTTGTCATCTCAATGGCTGGAACTACTGTGTCTGATGTTACCCGTGGCGCACAGGAGGAGAGCAGAATTATTTGAAGAACAAGAAAAAAGATGAGTTTACGCATTGATATTTCCCGCAAGGATTTTACAAATTCAGTACTTTACGAATTTGTGTTCTCTACCCTAGTAAATGAAACTGAAATCACTATTGCAAGGTGTTTAATCCTGAAATCGTGATCTACTGAATTTAGTTAAAATACCCTAATTCATACGCATGGGGGCAATATCTTTCCTTGTGTCCCGGCTTACCACAAAGCTGACAAGGAACAGGCGGCAAAGATTCACCAGCGTGTTTGAAATCATCAATTCGGCTCATAAATTCAGCATAAAGGCGATAAGCCAATAACAATATGGATCGCATATTATGGAGTATAGCACACCCATTTTCTTTATAAACGATGTGTTTTCATGGGGAGCACTCAAGATATATAGAACAATATTGCAATCAGTCTCTCGCTCATCAATTGCAATATTACTTGCCCTCAGAGTGTAATACGTCATACCCACCTTTATCTCCAAACGAAATAAAGAAATTGATAAAAAAAGCAGGCGTATATCAAATGGTGCCTGGAGAGTCGCAATTACACCCTCTTTGTCTTGTCTTTTTTATGTCTGTAACCGCATCTTCAATGCACTAAAACGCTGAGCGACCTTGTTATTGTGTACAGCAATCCCTATCGCACGATTATTTCCGGCAAGAACACATAAACTTCGCGCACGGGTGATCGCTGTGTAGATCAGGTTGCGTTGCAGCATCATGTAATGCTGCGTTACCACAGGCATCGCGATCACAGGGAATTCTGAGCCCTGCGCTTTATGGACAGAAACAGCATAGGCAAGGTTCAGCTCATCCGCCTCGCTCCATTCATACTCAGCAGGGTGTCCTTCAAAATCCACAGCCAAAGTTTGGTTTACCAAATCGATCCCCTGAATAAAACCAATATCTCCATTATAGACATTCTTGTCATAATTATTGCGGGTTTGCATAACCTTATCCCCCACTCTGAATATCGTCCCGTATAGACTCTTTTCAGCTTTTCCATTTGTGGCGGGATTGAGTTTTTCTTGCAGTCGCTCGTTCAGGATCGTGACACCTGCCGGGCCTCTGTAGAGTGGGGAAAGTACCTGGATGTCAGCCAGAGCATCAAAGCCAAATTTCTGCGGCACACGCTCCGTAACTACATCTACAAGCCAATCTGCTGCCGCGCCAGCATCTTCTGATGGGAAGAGATAGAAATCTCCCTGTTCCCCTTTTGCAAAGAAGGGCATTTGCCCCTCGTTGATCCTATGAGCGTTGGTGATGATCTGGGAGCCTTCTGCCTGGCGGAAGATGGTTTTCAGGCGTGTCACCGCGGCAACTTCGCTCTCGATCAGATCGCGTAAGACATCCCCAGCCCCGACAGATGGAAGCTGGTCTATATCGCCTACAAAAAGCAGATGCGTGCCAGGACGCAACGCCTTTAGCAAATGATTGGTCAGCAACAAATCCAGCATGGAGGCTTCATCCACCACCAGAAAATCCACGTTCAAAGGGTTGTCGGGATTACGCTTAAACCCGTCCACAGGAGAAAATTCCAACAAGCGGTGGATCGTGCTGGCTGGGCTACCGGTTGCTTCGGATAAACGTTTTGCTGCCCGTCCCGTTGGAGAGGCAAGCGCATAGCGTTTTTTGCGGGCGTCCAGGGTTGTGATCAGGGCTTTCAGGCAGGTGGTCTTGCCTGTGCCGGGTCCGCCTGTCAGGATGGATACCGGATGCGCCAGCGCCATCCTCACAGCCTGCTCTTGTTCATCGGAAAGTTCAAGCCCTGTTTGGGGAAGTTTTTCCTGCAAGAGAAGGGGCGCTTGCGCCTTTGTCAGCGCCTTGATGCGTTCTGCTACCCCGACTTCACCCCAATAAAGCGGCGTCAGATAGACCACGTCTATCATTTCATCATCGCGGCCATTCGGCCTTGGTAATTTCTCCTGACGAATACGTTCCTGCCCTTCAAGACGTTCCAAGCCTGCGGGGATCAGTTCGTGAGACACGCCCAAGAGTTCTATCGCTCGCTGGACGAGCATTCCTCTGGGGACATAGACATGCCCCTGGTTGATGGTTTCATTCAGGGCAAAAACGATGCCTGCTTCAATGCGAGAGCGGTGTTCAGGACTCAGCCCCAACGCCTGGGCAATCCGGTCAGCGGTCTTGAAGCCAATCCCGTAAATATCGCGCTCCAATTGGTATGGGTCTTCCTGCACGACCTGCAGGGCTGTGTCCCCGTATTCCTTATAGATCTTTACCGCCAGGTTCGTGCTTACACCGTGTGCATGAAGGAAGACCATGATTTCCTTGACCTGCTTCTGCTCTTCCCAGGCGGCGATGATCTTGCCCGTCCGATCCCGTCCAATGCCAGAGACTTCTTCCAATCTGTGTGACTGGTGCTCAATGATCTCAAACGTCGCTTCCCCGAAACATTCCACGATGCGCTCTGCCAGCTTGGGTCCAATACCCTTTACCATGCCTGAGCCAAGATAGCTTGCCATCCCTGCAACCGTGGATGGAAGCACCTGTGTACAGATTTCCGCCTTGAATTGTTTGCCATGTTTGGGGTGGGTATCCCAGATCCCTTGAAGTTGTAGATGCTCTCCAGGAGAGACTTCCGGCAAATTCCCCACAACCGTGATCAGCCCGTCTCGGCTCAACCCCGGCAGGCGCTGACGCCCACGCACTTCCGGGCGCAAACGCAGCACGGTATAGCCGTTTTCCGGATTGTAGAAGGTGATGCGTTCCACTGCGCCTGCGAGCTTGTCCATAGGCGTAAGTATACCTGTACGATGGCTGTGGAAAGGGGGGAATAAAAAGAACTTTGTGTTTATGCTCATTTGGATTATAATATAAGCATGAAAGCAAAAGAATTGTCTGCACCTATCGAGAAAATATACCAACTCTTAGAAGAGCAGAATGGTTTTTTTCGTACTGCTGATCTTTCCAAACTAGGGATTCCAAGTTCTTACATCACCTTACTTTTGGAAAGAGGTGAGATCAAAAGAGTTTCAAGGGGATTATATACGTCTGATGATGTTTTTTTAGATGATATGCTAATTCTTCAAACAAAATTCAAAAATGCTATTTATTCCCACGAAACAGCCCTTTTCTTGCTAGGGTTATCTGATCGAAACCCTCTCTTTTACACATTAACCGTACCCTCCGGTTATAACGCTTCCGGACTAAAAAGAGATGGGGCGAAAGTTTTCTTTATCAAACCGGAACTGCTGAACTTAGGTCTGCTATCCATTAATTCACCCTTTGGAAACCCCATTAAGACCTTTAACCTGGAAAGAACGATTTGCGACATCGTCCGAAACAGAAATAAAGTCGATATCCAGATCGAAAATCAAGCTCTGAAAAATTACGTCAGTCATAAAGACAGGAATTTCAATCGTCTTTTTGAATATGCAACGAAACTTCATGTTTTGAAAACGGTCAGGGAAATTGTCGAGGTTCTTTCATGAGTAAGGCAATGCAACTAAAAGCCAGAGCCAGAAATAAAGCCCAGGAATATCACATTCCTGCTCAAGCTGTTTTACAGAGTTATTTTTTGGAACGCTTTTTGGAAAGAATTTCCATATCAAGCTACAAGGACGCCTTCGTTCTCAAAGGAGGTATGTTGATCGCATCCATGGTCGGGATTGGCAGCAGAACTACCATGGACATGGATACCACTTTGCGAAGTTTTCCCCTTTCTGAAGATGCGCTTGTGGATATCGTGTCTAAAATTTGCTCGATTCAATTGGATGATGACGTCACATTCACGCTTGAGACCATTAAGCCGATTCGAGAAGATGACGTATATGGCGGATTTCGGGCTGGTCTTATTGCCCAGCATGAAACGATTAGCACACCTTTGAAAGTCGACATTACCGCTGGCGACAGAATCACTCCAGGTGCAATACGACACCAATTCCAATCAGTCTTTGATGAGAAATCAATAGATATCTGGGCCTATAATCTCGAAACGATATTAGCAGAAAAAGTCGAAACCATTTTGCGGGGGGAATCTTCAACACCCGCCCCAGAGATTTTTACGATGTCTATATCCTCCTGAAAACTTTTCCTGACGCTTATAACCCAAAGATATTTTCAGATGCATTTGAAGCTACCGCTGAACACAGAAATTCTCTCCATACTTTCAGAGACATAGAAAACATCTTGGCCAACATACAAAATGACAAGGAAATGCAGCAACGTTGGGAGCAATACCGTAAAGATAATGATTTTGCCAAAGATATTTCTTTCGAAGCGGTATTGCAAGCGATATTAGATATCTCATCTGATTTATCGCTAGCTTAGCTGCCCCTCCCGACAAAAAGGTGTGCGACATCAACCGTTTAAAGTGTGTTGCATACTCCGTTTAATCTGTACGACATGGTGTGTTTTATGCAGATTACTCAATCGTGCCACAGGCTTGGGTAGTATCTCTGCTGAAGCGGAGATTGAACAAGCGTGTGGTAATGCCTGCTTCATATCTCTCTGTCCAGACAACCAACCCCAGCGCCAAGGCTTCTTTCAGCGCACGATGAATAGACGAAACATCGAAGCCAGTGCCCGCATCGTAGCGACGACGTCCATTGTCATACAGGCGACCTTTTGCGATCTCATCTGCGCTGAGCCAGACACGCTCTTTATTGTTGAAGCCCCAGGTATGGCGGAACAGATATTCAACGGTAAGAATGGTTGACGCACGGGTGATATTCGTGGTGATGTCAGTCCAGACTTTGGGGACTTTGAAGTAGTTCTGTGCTGGGGGAGGAAAACCGCTAAAAGGTTTGCCTGTGTTTCCCTCGTTTTTTTCATGGATACGGGGACGATAGGTGCGCAGGCGACGTGCCAGATCGACCTGATCCTGTTCGATCTCCAGTAAACCCAATTCGACTAAAGCTTTTCCTGCGTTCTGAACCGAATTTTCGGATATGCTTGTGCCGTTGTCAAAACGTTCAAACTTATTGCGACGCCGCCCCAGGCGAATCTCATTTGCGGATAGTTGAACCTGTCCGTTGAATCTGCCTGTCCCCCAGGTGTGCTTGAGAATATATTCGGTCATTTTGAGCATGGGGGCAAAGCGTGATCCATGCTCATTGCGAACACCGTGCCAGATATCAAACCAATCGTAGGGGAGGCGATCCCAGTCTTCTGCTGACTCTGAGAAGCCAATAAAGGTGGGGGATATAGTCATCATGTGCCTATATTAGCGTCTTATGAGCAAGGGTACCCCGCTCGTGTGCAAATTTAATCAAAAAGGAGTTTCTCAAGTGAGTAAAACGGTAAAACGCACAGGTTAAACGGTCGATGCCGCACAGTCGGGAGAGGGGAGAAGATGGGTCTACTCACGCCTAAATTTGGAATGAGATCCACGAGTTGTTGTAGACGGCATGGGAATGCCGATGAGTCCGTACAGCTTATGGAAATCCGAATTCCTAACCAGAAACATACTCAGTTTTTATAGATTATGTAGAAATCGGCATCTAGAACCATAATATTTTTAATGAAAATAATGTTAGCTATCTGTCCATTTCCCACTGTTCAGCCGTTCTTGAATTTCACCACCCAGATCATTCAACACCCGGTGAAAAGCGCTGAAATTATCTTTATGACCATGCACCGCATCAAGTTCAATCTCTTTTAGCAGGCGGACAAGAAAAGGTAGATAATCATCAATGTCAATATTATCACCAAGGTCGTGGGCGAAGTCCTCGATAATTTGTATAATTTCGTCGTCATTGGATAGGGGCATACAATGAATTATAGCATTTTAGTGAGGGGCCTAACAATAGAAAAGCGTGTATAATATTCTAGCAAGTTTTCTTTGAACTTACTAGAATATTATACATAAATACCAATGAAAAAATCAGCACAAGAAACCGCTCTAGATCTATTCAAGAAAAAACAAGGCTGGCTCAGGACCCGACAAGCCCTGGATTTGGGCATTAGCTCGCGCACCCTCTATGCCTTGAGAGATTCAGGGAAAATTGTCCAGGAGAACCGAGGCCTCTACCGATTGGCGAGTATGGGATTGTCTTCCCATAAAGACCTGATTCAGGTTAGCCTGCAGGTGCCCAAGGGCGTGGTTTGTCTTATTTCAGCCCTGGATTTTTACGGTGTAACCACCCAAATCCCCCATTTTGTTTATCTTGCCATGCCAGCCAACACTGAGAAACCTCGCATTAAGTACCCTCCATTGCGTATTTTCAAAATGTCGCCCAAAATATATGAGGCGGGCATTCAGGAAGAAATTGTCGATGGCATTCCTCTAAAAATTTATTCTTTAGAAAAAACAATTGCGGATTCTTTCAAGTTTCGTAAAAAGACCGGCATGGATGTAGCCTTGGAAGCACTGCGCCAGGCTATTGAAGAAAAACGCTGTAATCTCGATATGCTCATGCAATACGCACGTTTAGACCGTGTGGCATCGCTCATTACCCCGTATCTGGAAGCACTTCTATGACCCAAAATACCTCTGCATCAGTTCACAGCCGCTTATTGAAAAAAGCCCGTACTAGTGGGCGTCCTTTAAATGATTATCTCCAATACTATGCCATTGAGCGTTTTCTCTACCGCCTTAGCCAATCTCCCTACTGTGATGATTTTATCCTCAAGGGAGCTTTAGCTTTTCAGATTTGGGGAGGCCCTTTGCATCGCTCTACAAGGGATATTGACCTATTGGGTTCTATGTCCAATGAAGTAGATAACCTGGTCAGTATTACCCAAGAAATTTGCTCGCTGTCCGTAGTAGAAGATGGCGTATCCTTTCCGCCAGAAAATGTACAAGGCACCTTAATCAAGGAAGATGCAGATTATGAGGGTGTACGTCTGGAGTTTTTCGGCTATCTGGGAAAGGCGCGCATCAAAATGCAGATTGATGTTGGTTTCTCTGACCAAATCTCCCCAAATCCTGTGCGTACAGAATATCCAACCCTGCTATCTTATCCTGCGCCAAAGCTAAAGAACTATCCGCAAGAAAGTGTGATCGCGGAAAAATTCCAGGCAATGATCTATCTTGGGGAGATTAATAGTCGCATGAAGGATTTTTACGATATATGGTTTTTAGCCTCACATTTTGATTTCAAAGGCTCCCTGCTCCAGACAGCGATCATGCAAACCTTTCGCCATCGCAAAACAAAACTCCCATCCAACCCGATTCCCGCCTTTTCTGAAGAATTCGCAAAGAAGAAAATTTTGCAATGGATTGCTTTTCTGGAACGCAATGGCATAGAGAACGCGCCTTATGAGTTTTCAGTCATCACACAGAAAATAAACATTTTCCTTTCCCCGATTATCGAAACGATTACTCAAGAGGCCCCATTTACACTTCAGTGGAAAAATCAGGGATGGGAAAAATGAATATTAGATTACTAAAAAAATGGAGCGAAGATCTTGCGGGACAGTTTTCACGTCGATTGACAGGCAAAGAGAAAGAGCGTTTCCTTGATAAGATCGAGGAAGAATTACAAGAGTGTAACTCCGAAAGCGAGCGAATAAAAATCAAGCACTGGGGTTTCACCAATCGGTTGCTTTTTACAAAATGTGAGAAGCCTGAAGTGGTCTTTCTAGCTCATTACGATACCCCAACGATCATGCCTTGGGGAATTTCATCAGCTTTCACACTCTTTGGTCATACCAGGCAAGTTCTGGCTTCGATCTTTCTGATTATCCTAACCTTGACCCTAAGTGCAATTTATCATTGGCTCGAATTCAATGGTTTTGGATATTGGGCAACAATTTACCTGATGATTACGAGTATCTTGCTTGTGATTCCTATCTTTTTTCCAAACCCCAACAATGCGGAAGATAATACCAGTGGGGTAATCGGCCTCTTGGCTTTGGCGGAGCAGATCAAAGATGAGAGCTTCAAAGAGAAGGTTCAGTTCGTCTTCTTAGATAATGAAGAATGGGGCTTGATCGGTTCAAATGCGCTGAAAAGGATCTGGCAAAAGGATAATCACCTTCGAGCCAATACAGCCATCATCAATCTGGATTGTGTTTCTCGCGGCGAAGTCCCGCTGCTTGTTTATCATCATAATAATCGCGTTGCTCAGGAAGTGCTGCCTTTTTTACAGGAACACCTTCCGCAAACTCAAATGCTTGATATGAAAAGGGTTCCACTTTCCGACAATTACACCTTTCGGGAGAAAGGGGCGATTGATATTTCCTATGCTGATAAAACTATCATCCCTGGGGGATTTTATATCCCAAAAATTCATACACCAAGTGACAAGGATTTTTCTCCTGCGAAAACAGCACAGTTGATCAACGCCCTTACTGAGTTTCTAGAAGAAAAGTTTACGGATACCATAGCTTAGTAACTCGCCCGAAAGAATAGCTTGCTCAACACTAGATTTCGTAATTAAGTGTAGTTGAAT